>JAAZKQ010000350.1 GCA_012799755.1 Lentisphaerota bacterium
ACCAGCCTGGGGTTGCGCCTGCGGCGCAACCCCAGGAACGCCCCACCCGAAACAGCACGCTGAAGGCGTGCCACATAGCAGACACGAAAGATGGTTTCCATTGCAAGGCAACAGGAAACGGCCAATTCTCAATAGGTGACCGGTTACCCCCTCCGGCAAGACGCAGAATAATGGCGCCATAGGCCTTCTACATTCCGTCCCCTGTTTTATGCCAAATCTCAGAGTTCCAGCATGTAGATGCCGCGACGGCCGTCGTGGATACTGTCCACCGTCACGGTCTTGCCATCGGGCGACCAGCGCGGGTGCAGATCGCAGCGCGTATCACCGCAATAGCCCTTGCGGCGGAAGTGCCGGAAACGGCCCAGCCGCGTAATGCCGCCGGTAGCCACATCCACCAGCCCGAGCTGCTGGAAGCCAAAGCTGTCCGGGTAGCTATCCGCCAACATCTTGCTGCCGTCCGGCGAGAAGATGAGGTGGCTCGCCGGTCCCATGCCGCGGGATATCCGCGTCGCCTGCAAAGGCATGGTCCGTTCATCAAAGACGACGTATTCGGCGCCCCTGCCGCGCCAGGTCGCGTCAATGAGCACTTCGCGCGGCGTCCGTCCCCAAATCTGGTGGGAGATCATGCCATTCCAGTAGAAGTGCGGCAGCGGGCACATCAGGTCGCTGCCATCAATATTCGCCGTGTACATGTGCGTGCGCCAGCTGGGGTCCAGTGGATTGGTGCACTGCCGGAACAGCCACAGCAGCCGGCTGGAATCGCAGTTGAATATCGCGTGATTCAACCACGTGTACATCTCTTCCAGATCATACGGCACCGGATGTATCGCAATCATCTGCCGGTAACTCACAATCAGCTTCACCGCGCCCGTGTGCATGTCCACCAAAAACAGCCCTCCCCGGTCCAAATCCGGCTGCGGCGCCCACGGCAGCACCGCATCCGCATAGCTGTAGCCCCGACGCGGTATGCGGCTGAAGTTGAGCGAGACGCCCCAACGGCCATCCGGCGACATCGCGTAGATCGGCACTGCGTACTCGCCAACCACGCCCGTGCCCAGTTGGAAAATCCGCGCCACCAGCCGCTGGGCATCCATGTCAAAATCGTTGTAAATGAAGCAGTCCGGACGATGTTTCAGCCACAGGCTCATGCAGCCCTGCTGATGACACCAGGCACGCGTGGACGTCAGCGGCGTGTAAGTCCCTGCACGATCCACCACGCCGACCTCCGCCCGCTCGCCGCGCTCCGGCAGCCGCTCGCATTGGTCAATCCGCAGCACCAGGTGCAGGCTCTGATCGTGATTCCAAGGACAGCGGTCGTAATACCCGAAGTAATAATGCCCATCTGCCGGCGTCAGACGACGCCACTCGTAGGTGTCATGAATACGCATCGTGGTCTCTGCTCCTCAATCATGCTGCCGCTTAATTGCTCGTTCCATGGCTATACGCCAAGACCCAAAGCCCGAAGCAAAAACTGTACCCCGACTCCGCCACTTTGCGAGAACAGCCAAGACAGTTTTCCTTCAGGGCAGAGCTACGCTCTTTTCTATCCGCAGATGTTGCCGATTAACGCAGATTTCTTTTTTCCCCAGCCAACACCTCGGGCTTGCCGTTCATTTTAGGCTGGCTATGGTAGTGCTGCCGGTTCCACCGTCCTGACGCCTTGCTATGCCAATACCCAGGGCCATGACGTCTGCACCTGGCCCACCTTCCCTAAGTCCTGATGAATCCTCCAGTAAGCATCAATCACTACCGCTCATGAAAAAAACAATCCTATCCCGGCTGCGAATCGTGACGACTTTCCGTTCAGATACCTGCAAATCACTGGCGAAACACCATGACTCCTGCCCTGCGCGAGGGCCCGCTGGGCGCCGAATCCCCCGGGCGCTATGTCTGGCAGTCGCCCTGGCCCTGTTGCCGCCGCTCCTGAGCAAGGATATCATCTTTTACGATGCCTTTATCAATAACCTCGATAATTGGCAGTGGACGGCTGAGAAAGGCGCCATGCCTCTCATTGACCCCGCCATGAACCACGGTGGTTTCGCATCCCTGCTGCTGCCCTCAAAAATGACCCTGCGCACAAAGCCCATAAGCGTTGAGCCGCACACGCGCTATGAATTAACGCTGGATTCTTATTCCGAAGTCGAAGGGAGATTCACCGTCAGAATTGAGGAATATGACGCGGAGGACAAGGGCCTGCTGGTCAACCGTATCCCGCGCCATGGCCCAACCGGCGTCAACAGCACGGGCGATGCCATTCTTATGGCAGGCAAAGGCGGCAAACGCAAATTCTGGTACACCATGGACATCCCCTTTGACACCTCCGCGGAATGTCGTTCCGTACGCATCATGGTCTACAAGTGGTCCAATGATAAAGTCTGGCTGAACAATGTCATCATCCGCAAACTGGACAAGCGCGAGTTGTTCGTGGCCGAACCGCTGTTGCCGGAAAATGCCGGCGCCTTTGACTGCCGCTCCCTCGCCCTGCCCGGCCCCGACGGCTTGCTCTATCCCAACTGGGTGTGGGCCGGCGCACACAGCGATAAAACCGCAGCGCTGGCCGTCTTCAAGGTCGAGGATCAGGGCGCCATACCCGATGATGGCAAAGATGACACTGCCGCCATCGAAGCAACCATTGCCTTGGCTGCCGGCAATGGCGGCGGAGTCGTCCAGTTCGGTAAAGGCTGCTATCGTCTCACCAGAAAAATCGCCATCTACGACAGCCGTATCATCCTCCGGGGATTGGGACAAGCTGAGACAAGACTGGAGTTCGGCCTGCCTGACAGCGGCGTCATTATCCTGCCCATCGGCAACACGAATATTCGTAGCAACACGCCCATCGAAATCTTTTTTCCGGCCGAACAAGCGCAAAAAATCAGTGTTGCCCTCGCCGGCGAGATCATTCAGGAATTCACCAAGACGTCGGCATTCATTGCCCTGCCTGACGCCCCATCCCATAAAAAAATCCGTTTCACTGCCAAGGACATCGTAGCCAAGGCCGGCAAAGGCCTCCATCTGCTTGAGGCGACGGTTACCTACAGCAATGGCGAAACGCGTTCGGCGACAGCCTCTGTGAACATTGCCCCGGATGCCTTCTACGGTGGTCCCTATTCCCATTCGGTCATTTCTTTCGTCGGTAAATACTACGGCCCCGCCACGCTTATCACGAGCGACCTGCGTCGCGGCGACCGAGTGCTTACAGTCGAGGATGCCAGTCACTACAAACCGGGAGATTATGTCAGCTTATGGATAGCTCGCGAGGACTCTGAACGCTGGAACCGCCTGGTGCACAACATCTGCACCGCCTGGGGAACCTTTCGCGAATTCGTCACCGTGGTGGAAAAGGTCGAAGGCAACCAACTCACCTTGTTGCAACCGGTGCGCATAGACTACCCGCTGGAAGACAAGCCCAGGCTGCGCCTCTTCCGGCCAATCGAACATTGCGGCATCATGGACATGAGTCTTGCACAGCTGGGAGAGATTCAGCAGGAACTCAAAATGGGCACGGTGATCTTCTTCTCGGCGGCGCAGTGCCGGGCCGAAAACCTCCTGATTCACCGCCCCGGCACCCAGGGAGTCCTCGCCAGCATGGCAAAGTTCTGCCAGGTGCGCAACTGCACTTTCGATACGCCCTGGCGAACCAAAAAGGGCGGCTTGGCCTATGCCGGCTGGGAGCGGTCCTGGGACTGCCTGACCGAAAATCTCAAAACCGTCAAAATGCGCCACGCGCCAATCCTGAACTGGACTTGCAGCGGCAACGTCATCAGAAACTCCGTCTTTGAAGAAAGCGACGCCCAATGGCATTCCGGTTGGTGCCGCGATAATCTCTTCGAGCAATGCAGCATCGTCACTACGACGCAAAAGTTCAACAGCTACGGCTATGCCTTCTATTCCACCCCCAATAACGACTCCCAACACGGCCCCAACGGCCCACGCAACGTCATCTACAACTGCCAAAGCGATTCGTTATTCCCCGCCTTCTACCTCGGCGGCATGAACCAGCAATGGATGATTATGTACAACACCGCTACGATCCAGGATGGA
>JAAZKQ010000351.1 GCA_012799755.1 Lentisphaerota bacterium
AAGCGCGAAACATATCAGCCCAGGGCAAGCGCACTGAAGGTGCGCGCCGCCCTGGGTGGAGCGTCCCCAAAAATTGCACGCTGTAAGCGTGCGACATAGCAGACACGAAAAATGGGTTCCATTGCAAGGCAACAGGAAACGGCCAATTATCAATGGCTAACCGCTCACCAAGACCTACATTTTTTTGTCCCCCCGGGCATTGTCTTAAACACAAAAGACACTATGGTTAAACCAGTATTGTCGTTCCGTTCCGAATGGTTCGTCCCGTATTCACCCATCAACGCACTTGGAGGTAAAAGACATGGCACGCAGCAGTGACCGCCCGAACTTCAGCGCCTTGGCCAAAAGCATCCGTTCCTTCCAGGACGCCGACCAGACCATCATCGGCCAGGTTCCGACCATCGCCCTGACGCCCGTCTCCGACGGGCGTCGCGGCGCCTACGAAGACAACACCGCCAAAACCTGGGGCATGGTTGAGAAAGTCTATGACCTGATCATCAACAATGTCTTCCAACCCGACGGCAAGCCCATTCGCGTCGTTGTCGCCCCCGAAATCGTCTACGGTGCTCGCAGCGCCGCGCGTGCCCAGGCCTACTACGCCACCCAAGGTGTCAGCGCCAATATCTGGATCGGTCGCAGCTGGTCCTACTCCGACGAGCTCATGGGCGCCATGATGGGCATTGGCTCCAGCGAATGGCAACAGTGCGCCTATGGCCTCAATCAGACCGACCGTCCCGGCGCTGTCTGGCTCAAGGCTTTCACCGCCGCCATGGACGAAAAGAAACGCCCCATCTTCTGCGTCTATTCGCCTGACCTTGAAGACGAAGATGGCCCGCTCTCGGATTTCGTCGCCGGCAAACTCCTGCGCTTCGCGCGCTGTGCCGCCGCCGTCGCCTACATGCGCGGCAAGAACTACCTGTCCGTCGGTGGCGTCTCCATGGGCATCATCGGCTCTGACGTGCGCCGCAACGCCATGCTGAACTACCTCGGCATGGGCACGGTATCCGTTGACATGAGCATCATCAATGGTCGCATCAAATCCAATTACTACGATCACGAGGAAGTCGCCAAGGGCGTCAAATTCCTCAAGCAGTTCAAAATGGCCATGACCAACAAGCCTGAGCAGCGTCGTAATGGCATCTCGGACGAAGAGCTTATTGAGACTTGCATCAAGATGACCACCATTGTCCGTGACCTCATGGTCGGCAATGCCAAACTGGCCGACAGCGCCTACGGCAAAAAGCATGGCTTCATCGCTGACGTCGAATACTCCCAGGGCACCAACGCCATCGTCGCCGGTACCCAGGGCCAGCGCCAGTGGACCGACTTCAACCCGAACTTCGACGTCACCGAGTCCATCCTCAATAGTTCCTTTGACTGGAATGGCTTCACTGGCTCACGGGTCATCGCCACCGAAAACGACTCCAAGAACGGCATCGGCATGCTCATCGCCAATCTCATCACCGGCGGTGTGCCCCAGCTCTTCGCTGACATCCGCACCAACTGGACGCCGGCGTCCATCAAAAAAGCCACCGGTGTCAGTGTGGACAAGATCTGTCCCCGCGGCATCATTGACAAACGCAACTCCGGCGCCGCCGCCCTTGACTACGCTCTGGACATCTTCAAACTCGCCGGCGTTGATCCGGCAAAAGTCAGTGTTCAGGATACCTGGAAGGCCATCTGCGCCTCGCCCAAGCTCCAGAAGGAACTCATCAAGAAGGCCATTGCCGGCACGACTTACATGAATGCCGCCCTGACCTACTTCCCCGGCGACGGTCTCTCCAGCCACTTCACCAGCCCCGGCGGCATCCCCATGACCGCCTACCGCTATAACATGGTCGGCGACATGCTCACCTGCTCGGTCGTGGAAGGCGAAACCGTCAGTCTGCCCGACAAGGTCGGCAAGCACATCACCAAGGTCACCGACCCCACTTGGCCGGAAACCTACTGGACGCCCCGCGACATGAGCTCCTACGAGTACATGTCCAGGATCGGCCCGAACCACGACGCCAACAGCTTCGGCCTCATCGGCGCCGATTTCATCACCATCAACGCCATGTTGCGCATACCCGTTGATATGCACAACGTCCCCGCCTGTGATATCTTCCGCCCAACCATGTGGGATCGCTTCGCTGGTGATGACTACCGCGTCTGCGCCTACCTCGGACCAGTCTATGCCTAAGCCGGCCCGGCGCCGTTAATACCGACGCCCTAAATGCCCCGCTCCGCGCCACTCCCAAAGGCCGCGGGGCGGGGCAAGTTTTTTTTTGTAGAACAGCACAGCGCTGCCATCATAGAGGGAGAATACACTCTTTCACTCCCCACAGAACATGATGACTTGAGTTTAACCAATATGGTTAAATCTTATGGATGGTTAAAGTGCGAAGTCCTGTGACAAGTAAGAGAGATGTAACATTGTGGTTCTGAATCCTTTCTGCGCCGTAGGCGCTTAACTATGCTTAACCCCAGGCTTTAGCCTGGGGAAAAACGCTATCCCACCCATCGTGCCCTGTAGGGGCACTACTGAATGCCCGACAAATACAACCTGAAAAACGATTACAGAAAATTTCAACAAGGCCAGGAGACCGTAGCCACCCTCACAGCGCCAGTGCTGTCAACAAGCTGGTGATGACCTTGGCGCGCAAGGCTTCCTCTTCATTCATCAACTGATGCTTGGCGCCCGGCACGATGATCGTTTTCAGGCCAGGGAATTTCTGCCTGAAGAAAGCCAGATTGTATTCCCATTCCACCACGGTATCAGCATCGCCCTGAATAATCAGCGGGGACAGGGCGGCGGGAGCCGTCGCCAGCTGTTGCATCTCATCATGCCAACGGCCAAGGGCCAAGGGCCAGCACAGGGGCAACTGGTCGTGCTGCAACGGGTCGCGGCGCACCCACTCGGCGTATCCGAACAAGGACGAATTATCCACGTAGCGTCTCGGCAGTCTGTTCACCAAGTACGATGCCAGTTTTGCGGCGCTTTGTCCGAGCTGCCAATGCACCGAACGGCACAAGGGCGCAAGCAGAACCACATGCGTAAGTTCCGGCAACGCCAAGCTGCCGGCGCCGGAGTCTCTCAGGAGGAGATCAGCCAGTACGCCGGCGCCCGTGCTGTGACCGACGGCACTCAGCGGCAAGGGCGGCTCACATTCGTCCCGGCAGAACTGCAACATCGCGTGGATAACCCGGCGGTACTCGGCGAAGTCGTCAATAGCGGCACGCTCACCGGAAGAAAAGCCATGCCCCGGCAAGTCGCAGAGCACGACCTCGCAATTCTTCGCCAGCAGTGCTGCAAGCACGCAACGCCAGACTGCCGCGTGGTCCATATAGCCATGAATGAGCAGCACGCGAGCGCGCGACTGAGGCGGCGTGAAGCGCTGCACCGCAATGCGCCAGGAGCCAATGTCGCAGAAACCCGCGCGATGTACGCAATCCGCTGGAATCTTTATGCCGTAGGCAACGCGGTAGCTCGCCAACACTTCAGGAGAGCTTTTCCCCTTCGCAACCGACCAGTCTTGCAACGCCGACACCATGTCTCCGATGGCACAGCACTGCGAAACATCTTTGTTGCTGCCGTTAACAGACAACGCCAATGACGCCAACAGAAAAAGCATAGCTCCCCCACATAAACAGACGAAGATCAACGCCAGCCACAAAAGACAGGCACGGAAACCGCGACGTAGTCGCCTGATGGCGTTCACGAATCGTTTTCGGACGCTATCCATGACCGGGCCTTTCGTCCTCATCCAAGCTCTCAAGCAAGGCCGCACAGCGCAAAGGCCTGCTCGCCGCGCCGCGCAACACTCAGCGTTGTCTCATTCATCAAGCAGGGCCAGGCTGGCGGCCTTGATGTCCCGTTGTATCTGCGCCGAGAGCGACGCCGTATCGGCAAAATTCATGCTTGGCCGCAAAAAACGATAAAACAGTACCTCAATCTCTTTGCCATACAAATCCGCAGCGTAGGAAAACAGATGCAGTTCAACGACCACTTCGGGTTTGCCGTGGCGCCGGATGGTCGGTGCGTCGCCAATATAGGCCACGCCATCCAGCAGCTGCTGACCGACACGCCCACGCGCCGCATAGATGCCGAAAGGCGGCAATAACAGGCCATGGTCAACAATGTTGGCCGTTGGGCACTTGAGCAGCTTGCCGCCGACCCCGCGGCCATGGCTGACCACGCCGTCAATGCTGTAGGGTCGCCCCAGCATGGCGCGGGCCAATTCCAGCTCGCCGGCGGCCACCGCCCGACGAATGCGCGTGCTGCTCACCACGTCGCTGCCAAAGCGCACCGACGGCATCACCCTGGTGTCCACGCCGTGCGCACGCCCAAGCTCCGCCAGCAAGGCGCCATCACCGCTGTGCCCTTTGCCGAAGCGCCAGTTTTGCCCCACGCAAAAAGCCGTCACCGTCAACCCCGGGACAAAGAAATAACGCTCAAGAAACTCCGCCGGCGACAAGGCGGCGAGCTCATGCGTAAAGGGAAAACACACCAGGTGCTGCACGCCCAGGTCTTGAAACAGCCGGGTCTTCGCTGCCGGCGAACTGAGCCGTGACGGCGCCCGCTCGGGCGTCAGCACAGCGCGAGGATGGGGATCGAAGAAAAGGACCACCGGCGTGGCGTCACTGGCGGCGGCAAGCTGCCGCAGCTCGTGCAGAATGGCCTGATGTCCAATATGTACCCCGTCAAAAACGCCAATGGCCACCGCGATGCGTGGACATTCCGCCGCCAGTTCGCTGGGATAAGATACTATTCTGCAAGTCGTGTCATTCATGGCTGATGAACGGGCTTTCTCTCGGTGACGCGACGATTCCCACACTACGCGCCGGATGCTACGCGCGCTCCTGCTCAGCAAGCAAGCCGGCAATTACTGCCGCCAGTGGCCGCACATGTTGTAGTAATTCGGACAACTCCCAGCTTTTGATAGCGTCTATGCCGACGGCATCAGTCACTTGAAAGCTGCCGCTGCTCTCGCGCCGCAATTCCAGCATATGCGCACCACACCCCAGAGCACGTCCCATGTCAGCGCAAAGCGTGCGAATGTAGGTGCCTTTGGAACAATGGACACGGAAATCCGCGTCGGGCAAGGCAATGCGCGGCAACTCCAGCGCGTGAATGACTATGGGGCGACTTTTACGTTCGACGACTTCGCCCTTGCGCGCCAGCTTGTAGAGCGGCTTGCCATCCTTTTTGATGGCTGAAACCATTGGCGGCGTCTGCTGCTGCGGACCAATGAAGCGCGCGGCGACACGCTGAACCTGCTCCGGCGTCACGCCACCGGCATCAGCCGTAGCTGTGATTACGCCGGCACGGTCTTCGGTATCAGTTTCCACTCCCAGGCGCATGGTGCCGGTATAGACCTTGTCTTCACTCATCAGGCGGTTCTGGAGCTTGGTTGCCCGCCCCAGCAACAGAACCAGCAGCCCGGTGGCAATGGGATCAAGCGTGCCGCAATGGCCCACCTTGCTCAGCTGGAAGCGTGAGCGAATGCAATTGACCACGTCGTGGCTGGTCCAGTCCATCGGCTTGTCAACCAGCAACAGACCGTCAATCTCATTCTTGATCCTTCGTGCCATGAAGTCCTTGCCCTCCCAGAGGCTCAACTGGGGTAATTCATCACAGGGATAATGGCGCACCGAATATGCATCTCCACAACAGCAGCGCCAGAAGCAATAGGTGGCGGAATAGATGCACGCTACGGCCGCCTCACTACGCCAAATCGTCGCCAGTCGCTGTCTTGGGCTCTGCCGGCGCCCTCTCGCCCCCCTCCTCAAGCTGCAAACTTTCCAGGATGGCCATCACCCGGTCTGCCTTGGCGGCAGTCTGGTCCAGCTCGAAACGCAATCGCGGCGTGTACTTGAGAATCACTTTGCGAGACATCGCATGCTGGATTTGCGAGCGCTTCTTGGCTAGCAAGGCCAACACGGCTTGGCTGGCCTGCTCGTCACCATAAACACTGACAAAGACCGTCGCATCGCGCAAATCCGGCGCCACCCGCACGTCGGTAATTGTCACCAAGCTCTGGCACTCCGGGTTAACCAGTACCTCGAAAACTCGGCTCAATTCCCGGCGCAACAGCTCATTCACCCGCTTCAAGCGATCAACAGCCACAACAGCACTCCTGTGTTCACAGAAAGAAAGCCTACAACTCAGGAGCGATTTCAACAACCTCGAACAGCTCAATCCTGTCGCCGACCTCGAAGTCCTCAAAATTGTCCAGACGAATACCACACTCCAAACCGGCGTGCACTTCTCGAACGTCGTCCTTGTAACGCCGCAGCGACTGCACTTGGCCGTGGTAGATCAGCTCCTTCTCGCGATAGACCTTCGCCTTCGCATTCACGCGCATCACGCCGGAATTGACCCGGGAACCGCAAATCTTGCCGGCCTTGCTGATCTCGAAGACCTGAATGATCTCGGCCTCGCCCAAGGGCGTTTCCTTGATGTCGGGCTGCAAGCGGCCACGCATGGCCAGTTCCACTTCCTGGAGCAACTCGTAGATGATCGAATACAAGCGGATTTCCACGCCCTGCTGCTTGGCAAAACGGGCCACGCCGGGCATCACGCGCACATGGAAACCGAGAATGACCGCCTTCGACGCTGCCGCCAACACCACGTCATTCTCACTGATTTCACCAACCCCGCTATGGATGATGCGGGCGCTGATACGTTCCGACTTGATCTTGCCAATACAATCCGTAATGGCCTCAAGACTGCCGCGTACGTCGGTTTTGAGAATAATCGGCAGCTCGGGTTTTTCTTCCTTGGCCAACATATTGAACATATCGTCAAGACTGACCACGCGATCAACGTTGAGAGTGTCTTGCCGGGCCAATTCTATGGCCTCCTCCGCCAGCGCCCGGGCTTCCCGTTCATTGGCACAGGCCAGAATCTTATCGCCGGCATCAGGAACGCCGGACAGGCCCATGACCTTTACCGGCGTTGAGGGCAAGGCCTTCGGCACCCGTCGCCCCTGTGAGTCAATCAGCGCCCGCACCCGGCCATGACACTGACCACAGATAACCGCGTCATTGACTTTGAGCGTGCCATTGCGCACCAGGACGTGCGCCGTCGGCCCCATGCCACTTTCCATTTGGGCTTCAATGACCAGGCCTTCAAAAGGCGCGTCGGGATCGGCATTGAGCTCAAGCATTTCCGCTTCGAGTAAAATCTGTTCAAGCAAGTCGCTGACGCCGTCCCCGGTAAGCGCAGACACGGGCAGCACTTCCGTTTCTCCACCCCATTCGCGGGGAGTAATACCATTCTGCTGCAAGCCCAGCAATACCTTGTCCGGCTTGGCTGCGGGCAGGTCCATTTTGTTCATCGCCACGATAATCGGCAAATTGGCTGCTTTTGCGTGGTTGATGGCCTCAACCGTCTGGGGCATAACGCCGTCGTCGGCAGCCACCACCAGCACAACAATATCCGTCGCATTAACGCCGCGCGCCCGCATCGCCGTAAAGGCCTCATGACCGGGGGTATCCAGGAAAGTGATGCTTTGATCGCCCACCGTCGCCACGCTTGCACCAATGTGCTGAGTAATGCCGCCGGCTTCCCCTGAGGTCACGTGAGTATGGCGGATGTAGTCCTGCAACGAGGTCTTGCCATGGTCAACGTGACCCATGAACACCACCACCGGTGGCCGACCGACTTTCCGATGCGGTCGCACAGTCAGAGGTGCAGCGCCCCCTTGGCCAGGCTTGCCCCCCTTATCACGATCACGGCCCTTCTCACGCCGCTCACGCACAAAAACAATTCCATGCCGTTCACAAATCTTCTCAACCAGCTCCACATCAAGAACTTGGTTGATGGCCGCAAAGATGTTCATGGTCATCAGCAGGCCGATGAGCTCGTTGGGCTTTTTCCCCAAGCCCTCGGCGAGGTCACGCACCGTAATCGGCGCCTTCAGATGCAATTCCTTGGCGCCTTCGCTGCCGACGACGGCATCTTCCTCGCCATCCTTCTCCTTGGCGGCGTCAACGACAGGCTTCTCGGCTGCACCTTTGTCAGGCGCAGCCTTTTCAGCGCGTTTCGCAGCGGACTTCGCAGCTCCGGCTTTGGCTGTCGCCAAGGTTTTGCTGACGGCTTTTTTCTGCTGCTCTTTTTGCCGTTCGGCGATGACCATATCACGGATCAAGTCCGCGGCATCAGCCTCCAAGGTACTTGAATGGCTCCGCACGGCGTAGCCTTCTTTTTCCAAAAGGGCTATGAGCTCCTTGTTGGTCAGGCCGAGTTCGCGGGCCAGTTCATAGATTCTCACACGCTCACTCATTGGCTTTGGGCCTCCACTTCTATATTTATGCAAATGCAATCATCGTCATCACGGCCCCGCCAACGCCCTGACACCAAATCATGCTGTCCCGATGTCGGCAAAACCGGAACCGAGCGCCGGCCATGGCCACGCCGCCGGCCGATTACACGCCGAGCGCATCTTGAGCAGCTTTCATAATTTCACTGGCTCGCGCGGCATCAAGGCCGGGCAGCTCAGCAATATCGGCCTCTTCACCGGCAACGATACCCTCCAGGCTGGCAAAGCCATTGGCCACCAGCACAGCAGCAGCTTCCGGGCCAATCTCAGCGATCTTCGCCAAGCTGTCAATCGCGCTGCGAACCTGCTCCTCAAAGTCCTCTTGTTTGCTGTCGGCCTGTTCCGCAGCCCGCTGAATATCTATCCGCCAACCGGTCAGCTTGGAGGCAAGACGAGCATTCTGGCCCTTCCTGCCAATAGCCAATGACAGCTGGTCTTCCTGAACTTCAACGCGAATGGACTTCCGCTCGTTGTTGACATCCATGCTCGCAATCTTCGCCGGCTTCATGGCATTGGTCGCAAAAACACGGATGTCAGGGTCCCATTGCAGAATGTCCACTTTTTCGCCCCCCAACTCGCGAACAATGGTCTTCACCCGGGTGCCGCGCAGGCCCACACAGGCACCCACGGGGTCCACCCGCGGCTCCTTGGACGTTACGGCGATCTTGCTGCGGTAACCGGCTTCACGGGCCACGGCTTTGATCTCCACCAGCCCTTCGCTGATTTCCGACACTTCCCGCTCAAAAAGCCGCGCCACAAATGTCGGATGGGAACGCGACACGTAAAGGCTCGGTCCGGGTTTGTCAGCGTTGATCTCCACCAGTAGAGCCGTGATCAGATCGCCGGGCTCATAGTCCTCACCAGGTATGCGGTCACTGTGACGCATCATGCCCTCGGCCGTGCCGATGCTGATGATCACCTCGCCGCGTTCCACGCGCCGCACCTCGCCATTGACCAGCTGCATAAGCTGGTCCTTGAACAAATCACAGATATTGCGCTTCTCGACCTGCCGCAAGCGCTGCATGATGACCTGCTTTGCAGTCTGAGCGGCAATGCGACCAAAATCCTCCGGCGTGACCTCCCACTCGATTTCATCGCCGCAACGCACATCGGGGTACTTCAGACGCGCTTCACTGATGGCAATTTCTTCTTCGGGATGCTCCACAATGTCCACCACAAAAAGCTTCGCCAGGCAGTGAATCGCGCCCGTCTTGCGGTCAATCTCCACGTGCAGATCACGAGTGGCGCAGACGGCCTTGCGGGCAGCAGATTCCAAGGACTCTTCCACCAGAGAGATCAGAGTCTCGTGGTCAATGCCGCGCTCGCGCTCCAAAGACTCTAAATTGACTAAAAATTCATGATTCATCGCCATCACCCCTGGCACAATTGCCCGCCTTGTGCCTCATTCGCCGAAGCATAGCTACTGATACAAAAAAACTTCCCACGCATTCTTACACACGTGGGAAGTGACCGTGATTACCTAATTGTCCTGTCATAGCCCACTGCGGCCATGTCACCAACGGGGCTGACCCGTTCCGTGATCCGTCTGCGTCGTGCCCAACAATATAGCGTCGTAAAGCACAATAACAACTGTTTTTGTCAGTAGGATGACATGGCTGGAGTAAGCGGTCACCCGTTGATAACTCTGTTCCTGCGGTCATTCTGACCGCCTTGCTGCCAAAACATCTTTTCCCTGGCATTTGAGCGCTGAA
>JAAZKQ010000352.1 GCA_012799755.1 Lentisphaerota bacterium
GGGTCAATGACCCTTTCCTCCCCCTCGCAAAAACCAAACACCCTCCCACGCCGCCCCGGCATCACGAAACTGCATGAACGACCACACTTATGCCGTCCTGGAATTCGACGGCCTGCTGCAGCTCATCTCCAGCCAGGCGCAAAGCGCCGCCGGCGCCGCCATCATCCGCAACACTCGCCCGCAGACCACCTTGGGTGAAATCCAACGACGCCGCGGCCTCTATGCCGACATGATTGACCTGCGCAATTCGCCGCTGGACATCCCCTCTCTGCGCTGCGAAGAGCTCGACGACATTCTCCGCGAAGTCGCCCCGCAGGGCGCCGTCATCGGCGGCGACGACCTCGTCGCCTGCCGCTCCTTGCTGGACAACAGCGCCGAGGTCCACGCCTTCATCAGCCGCAAGGAATGTCTGCCCTACGAGCATCTCCGCCGCGCCGCCGAAGGCCTTGACCCCTGCCCGCCCCTGCGCGACGCCCTCCACCGCAGCCTCGACCACGACGGCTCGGTCCTTGATGCCGCCAGTGACACCCTGCGCGATCTCCGCCGACGCGCCGGCGCCCTCGAACAGCGCATCCAGCGACATCTCGACTCCATGCTCAGAAGCAGTGAGCAGGCCGACGCTCTCCAGGAAAAGTTCATCACCATCCGCAATGGCCGTTTTGTCATCCCGGTGAAACGCGAAGCGCGCAGCGCCCTGCCCGGCATTGTCCACGACCTCTCCAACAGCGGCCAGACGCTCTTCGTGGAACCCAATGCGACCCTGCCCTTGGGCAACGACCTGGTTGCCGCCCGCGCCGCCGAACGCGACGAAGTCCGCCGCGTCCTCACTGCCCTCAGCGCCCGTGTCCGCGAGCAACTCGCTGCCATCCGGCTCAACCAGCGCATTCTGGCCGAACTCGACGCGGCGAATGCTGTCGCGCGCTGGGCCCTCCAGAATCGCTGCGTGCTGCCCAGCTTTGGCGGCTACCTCCAGCTCAAGGACGCCCGCCACCCGCTCCTGCTGGCGCAATTCCGCAAAGAAGAGCGCGAAGACGACGTGGTGCCCCTTGATCTCGAACTCCCCCGCGGCAAGAAAGTCCTCGCCATCACCGGCTCGAACACCGGCGGCAAGACCGTCGCCCTCAAGACCATCGGTCTGCTGGTTCTCGCGGCCCAAAGCGGCTTCCCCGTGCCTGTCGGGCCGGACAGCCTCTTCACCGTCTTCGAGCATGTCCTGGCCGATATTGGCGATGAGCAATCCATCGAAGCCAGTCTGAGCACCTTCAGCGCCCACATCAACAACATCAGCGGCATCCTCAACGCCGCCAAACAGGGCCGTTCGCTGGTTCTACTTGATGAACTCGGCTCCGGCACCGACCCCGTGGAAGGCGGCGCCATCGCCTGCGGCATCCTCGGCGAACTCGCCCGCCGCCAGGCCCTCACCATCGCCACCACTCACCTCGGGATGGTCAAAAACTACGTCCACAGTCGCGCCGATATGATCAACGGCGCCGTCCGTTTCAATGCCGACACCCTCAAACCCGAATACCGCTTGGACGTCGGCCGCCCCGGCGCCAGCCACGCCCTCCATATCGCCCGCCGCCTCGGCCTGCCCCCGTCCGTCCTCAAAGCTGCCGAAGATATGCTCTCACACGACCACCTGCGCCTCGAAGATATGCTCTCGCGCATGGAGGCCGACCAGCGCAAAATCTCCTCCCGCGCCGAAAAAATCAAGGACACTCAGGAAGACCTCACGCAAAAACGCGACGCCCTCAAGGCCGAACTCGACGAGCTCCGCAAAGAACGCAAAAAGCTCCTTCACGACGCCCACCAACAGGCCAGCGCCCTCGTTGACAATACTCGCCGCGAGATGGAAAATCTCGTCCGCACCCTCCGCGAACAGGCCAAGCAAGCCCAAAGCAGCGACGCCCAAACGGCCCCGCCGCCCGACACCAACGCCATCCGCCAAGCCCTCAACGACAAAGCCCGCCGCCTCCAGCACGGACTCCACATCAGCAGTGAAAAGCCCGCTGTCCGCCCTCTCCCCAAGCGCCAGCTCGCACCCGGCAAAAAGGTCTGGATCGAAAAATTGCACAGCCACGGCATCATTGAGGGCTTCTTTGACGACGGCGCCAAGGTCGCCCTTGATGTCAACGGCGTCACTTTCACCATGAAAACTGCCGAGCTTGCGAGCCCTCGGGAAGCCGACTCGCCACCCGCCGCCCCCGTCGTCAAAGTCACTCAGCCACGCATCAGCGGCAATACTCCCAGCGAAATCAACCTCATTGGCCAGCGCGTCGAAGATGCCATTGAGCAACTCGAAAACTTCCTCAACCGCTCACTCATGGCCCGACTTGATGAAGTCCGCGTCATCCACGGCTTCGGCACTGGTCGCCTCCGCAATGGCATCCACAGCTGGCTCCGCAGCCAGCCTGCTGTCGCCGGCTTCCGCCTCGGCAAAGACAACGCCGACCCCGGCGGCGCCGGCTGCACCATCGTCACCCTGAGAAGCTGAGGGAAGGAATTGATTCGGCAATGCCGCACGCAAGCGTGCGGCCACAGGACGGCGGTAATACGGCGATATACACATTGCATGGTCTGCAAGACGAGTCGGACACATGGGGCCGACCCTGCAAATCTGCGATAATCTGCCCCAATCGGCAAAAAGACCGGCGGCGTGACTTGGCGCGCAGCGACAAGACA
>JAAZKQ010000004.1 GCA_012799755.1 Lentisphaerota bacterium
ACTCGGTGGACTCGGTGGACTCGGTGGACTCGGTGGACGCTATGGGCTGGGCCTTGGATTTCCAAGCAGCCACCCTCAAAAAATAATCTGCGTCAATCTGTGCAATCTGCGGATAGAAAAAAGACTCTAAAAGCGGCTGGAAGCCGCTTCTACTCTGCCGGGAGATGAGCGCTATGGGCTGGCCGCAAAGCAGCTTTTATCGCTTCTTTGCCGAGTTATAGTAGGGCCTTTTCCAAAAAGGATGCTCTGCGCCTTGAAAAACATCGTTCAGAACAAAAAAGCTCGTCACGACTACGCTGTACTTGAGCGCTTCGAAGCCGGTATTGAACTCACCGGCACTGAGGTGAAGTCCTGTCGCGCCGGCAGCGTGTCGCTCACTGACGCCTACGCCGTCGTGCAGGACGGCCAGCTGATCCTGCTGAACGCGCATATCGCCCCCTACGAGCAGGGCAATCGCAATAATCACCAGCCGCGACGAAACCGCCGGCTCCTGATGCATAAACGCGAGATACTCCGCCTCAAGAAAAGCGTGGAAAGCAAGGGCCTGACGCTGGTACCCTTGTCAATGTATTTCAACGACAGGGGCAAGGTGAAAGTTGACTTGGCTCTATGCCGCGGCAAAAATGTCCGCGACAAGCGCGAAGACATCAAAAAACGCTCAGACGACCGTGAGATTCAACGCCTCATGAGCGCCAGGCGTTAGGCCGATAATGGGATAGGTGGGGGAGCGCGAGGGGGCGGAAAGGGGCCGCCCCCTTTCCGCCCCCTCGCAAAAACCAACTATGCTTTTGCCACTGCGGGTTTCACGCATGAACGTATCCGACTTCGACTATCATCTTCCGTCCGAACTCATTGCGCAGCATCCCACCGAGCGGCGGGATGCGTCCCGCATGCTCGTCATTGACCGCAACAGCGGCGTCTATCAGGCGCGGCATTTCACGGACTTCGCGTCCTACTTGCAGGCCGGTGATTGTCTCGTGCTCAATGACACTCGCGTAATTCCTGCGCGACTCTGGGGGCATCGCGTACCCACCGGCGGTCGCGTCCAGGCATTCCTCCTTGAACAACTCGGCGCGGCTCGCTGGCAATGCCTGCTGCGCCCTGGTCGGCGCCTGCCACCCGGTTCCCGCGTCGAATTCGAGCACCAAGAGAGCGGCGGTTTCGTCGTCGAGGAGAAAAAAGACGACGGTACCTTCGTCATTCGTTTTGATCACGACGATGTGCCGGCGATTCTTGACAAAGACGGCAAGACGCCCCTGCCGCCCTACATTGACCGTGAGCCCTCCGAAGAGGACAAACTCCGCTACCAGACAGTCTACGCTCAACAACCGGGCGCAGTAGCCGCCCCGACCGCCGGGTTGCATTTCACGCCGGAGATTCTCAAGGACTTGCAGGACAAGGGCGTGCGCATCGCGCGGCTAACCCTGCACGTCGGCGCCGGCACCTTCAAGCCCGTCGCTGTCGAGCGCATCGAAGACCACGTGATGCACGCGGAGACCTATGTGCTGCCGGCAGAATGCGCTGACGCCATCAACCGCGCCCACGACGAAGGCAAGCGCGTCTTCTGCGTCGGCACGACCACTGTCCGCGTTCTGGAGACCTGCGCTGATCCGGCGACGCGACGGGTCAAGGCCGCTTCCGGCCGCACGGACATCTTTCTTTATCCCCCGCGCAAGCCCATCATCCCCGATGGCCTCCTCACCAACTTTCACCTGCCGCAATCCACTCTGCTGATGCTGGTCTGCACCTTCTGCGAACACCGGCACGTCATGGCCGCCTATGACTTCGCCGTCAAAGAGCGCTTCCGCTTCTACAGCTACGGCGATTGCATGCTCCTCCTGCCATAAAAACGCTGAACGGTTCAAAGCAACAGGGTCAGCAGCCAGGAAGCAAGCCAGGCGCCGAGGGCTGTCCACAGCCACGCGGACCACGGCCAGCGGCGGCGCTGCCAACGGCAGAGCAACGCATGGCCGGCAGCGACGGGAACCAACAGCGGCAAAATCCGAAACGCAAAGGGATGATACGCGGCTGCTCCGCGCCAGTCACCGGCAAGCAAGGCCTGCCAGCCGCGGGTAAAACCGCAGCCGGGACAGGTCATGCGTCCATGACTCAAGTAATACACCGGACAGAGCAGCAAGTGGCGCGACAAAGTCGAATTGGACAACACAAACGCCAACGCCAGCAGCAGCGCCAGCAGGAAGGCCAGGATCACTAGCCGTTTGGGACGTTCACGCCGCAGGTGATGCCGGAAGCGCACACGCGACAGAAATTGCTCGCGTTGAGCCACGTCGCGCAGGTCTTCGTCCTCTGCCATGGGCAGCTTCGGCATGGCGCGCTTGAGCGCGGCGGCAAACAAGCCGTCGCAGAAGAGCGTGGGAGCTGTCTCGCCTGCCAAGGCCGCGGCACCAGCGCCCTGAGGTACCGGACTGGAATGGCCGACCAGGCCTGGCCCGCCCTCATGCAGCGGCGCGCTGCCGATGGCGCAGCTGGGACTACGGGCTTTCAGGACGACACCGTCAAGGCCATTACGGCGCAAGGTGGGAATCGTCGCCGCTATCCACGCATCAAGTTGCGGTGTGCAGTCATGCCCTTCGGGCGTGATGGCGGCGATATGCCCATCGGCTTGCCGATAGAGGTCCATGGGCGGTCGCGGCACGCCGAGACCGGCGTCAGTCTCCGGGCACAGCGGCACCCACTCCACATCCGCCGTCAGGGCGGCGACGAGTTCCGGCGCGCCTTTGCTGCGGCCGTCATAGCGCGTATTCTGCCCGAGCAGACAGGCGCTGATGCCTACGCGTGGCTTCTCCATCGTATCTTTCCCGTCATGCTCCACTATGACCTGAGGTCCCTCACTTCGCCAGGTCTTCGCCGCGCACTTCGCGGTTAATCTCAGCAAAAAAATCCACCATGAATTGATGCCGCCGCTTGGCGAGGGCGCGACCACTGGGCGTGAGAATATGATCGTGCAGAAAGCGCAACTTCACCAGGTATTCACGGTAGGCCGAGTCTTCAACGCTGTAGCTGTCGGAATTGAGGGCCTCCTCTGAGGTGTTATGCACACGTGCGCCGATGCGACCGGCAAAATGGAAAGAACGCCCGATGCCGATGGCGCCCATGCTGTCCAGTTTATCCGCATCGTAAACGATTTTAGCTTCGAGGCTCTGCGGACCAACGCCGTCGCGCCGGCGGTAGCGATGGCTGCGCACGCACTCGGCAACGGCATCAATGAAGGCCTGGCAGCTGACATCCATATCGGCGAGGAGCTCCGGCACCATGGCGGCGCCCAGCCGCGCATGGCAGGTCCGTCCCTGATCGCGCAATTCGGCGACGCGACCGATGTCGTGCATCAGCGCGGCGACCTCAACCAACAGCATATCCGCCGCTTCCTGCTCAGCCAAATGGCACGCCGTGCGCCACACACGCTGGGTGTGGTCCCAATCATGACAGGACGGACTTTCCGCCAGCAATTTCCGTACTTTCGCCTCGACTTTCGCCACCAGCCCCTTAGCCCAAACCTGATCCTTATAGGCCATTACAATCCTTTCCACGGCGCGCCATAGGCGCCCACAGCACTATTTTTTCAGTTTGAAAATCTGATCCCGGAGCATGGCGGCGCGTTCGAATTCCAGCACCGCGGCAGCTTCCTGCATTTCCTCTTCGAGCTGGCGGATGGTTTCCAGCACGTCGTATTCGCCCTCTTGCTCGCTGACGATGTCCGCAACCGTCCGTTCAGCTTCCTCGTAGATGCGCAGGCTGGCCTGGACATTGCGCCGTACCGTCCTGGGAGTAATGCCGTTTTCTTTGTTGTAAGCCAGCTGTTTTTCGCGCCGCTCCTGCGTCAGCGTGATCATTCGCTGCATGCTGTCAGTGATCTTGTCGGCATAAAGAATAACCTTGCCGCCTTCATTGCGGGCAGCGCGACCAGCCGTCTGGATCAGCGAGCGCTCCGAGCGCAGGAAGCCCTCCTTGTCCGCATCCATGACGGCCACCAGTGACACCTCCGGCAGGTCCAAGCCTTCACGCAGCAGATTGATGCCCACCAGGCAGTCGAATTCGCCGGCGCGCAGACTGCGCAGGATGTCCACGCGCTCAATCGCGTCCAGTTCGGAATGCAGGTAACGGCTGCGGACATCAAGCTTGCGCAGGTAGTCCGACAGGTCTTCGGCCATGCGTTTGGTCAACGTCGTCACCAGCACGCGTTCATTACGCTCGGCGCGCTGGCGGATTTCTTCAATGACGTCGTCAACCTGGTCAGCCAACGGCCGCACTTCGACCTCGGGGTCAAGGAGACCGGTCGGTCGCACGACCTGCTCCACCGGCGTACTCAGGCTGATCTCGTGGTCGCCCGGCGTCGCCGACACGAAGACGGTGTTGTGTTGCAAGGCCGTGAATTCCTCGAAAGTCAACGGGCGATTGTCCAGCGCTGATGGCAGGCGGAAGCCGTTGTCCACCAGCGTCTGCTTGCGGTTGCGGTCGGCGCGGGCCATCGCCTGCATCTGCGGCAGCGTGGCATGGGATTCGTCAATAATTGTTATGTAATCATCGGGGAAAAAATCAATGAGCGTGTAGGGGCGCGAACCCGGCGCGCGGCCGGTAAGGTGCCGGGAGTAATTCTCAATGCCTGAGCAGTAGCCGATCTCCTTGAGCATTTCGAGGTCGTAGGTCGTACGTTGATGAATGCGTTGGGCCTCAACCAGCCGATTCTCACGCTCGAACTTGGCGACTTGTTCGTCCAATTCCTGCAAGATGCTCTGTTCGGCGGCCTTGATCCGCTGCTGTGGCAGCACAAAATGCTTGGCCGGAAAAATGATGGCCTCCTGCAAATCCTCGGTCATCTTGCGCGTAATTGGGTCGTGCCGCGTCACGCGCTCAATAGTGTCACCCCAGAACTCCACCCGCAGGAAATCCTCGCGGTGCGAGGGAAATATCTCCAAGGTGTCGCCGGCGGCGCGGAATTGCCCCCGTTCCGGCGCGATGTCATTGCGCGTGTATTGGATTTCCACCAGCTTGCGCAGCAGCACGTCGCGGGACAAATCCTGGCTGACGATCACCTTCGCGCGCATATCGGCGAAGTCTTCCGGCGAGCCCAAGCCATAGAGGCAAGAGACACTGGCTACCACAATCACGTCCCGGCGTTCCAGCAGTGCGCCCGTCGCCGACAGTCGCAGGCGCTCCAGGCCGTCATTGATGGCGCTGTCCTTGGCGATATAGGTGTCCGTCTGCGGTATGTAGGCTTCGGGCTGGTAATAGTCGTAGTAGCTCACGAAGTACTCGACGGCGTTCTCGGGGAAAAAGCTCTTGAATTCACTGTAGAGCTGCGCCGCGAGGGTTTTGTTGTGGGACACCACCAGCGTCGGCCGCTGCACTTTGGCGATCATGTTGGCCAGCGTGAAGGTCTTGCCCGAACCCGTCACGCCCAGCAGGGTCTGATAGTGGTCGTCACGCTCAATGCCGCGCGCCAAGGCGGCAATCGCCTGCGGCTGGTCGCCCGCCGGCTGAAAGTCTGAATGGACAATAAAAGGTTTACCTGGCATGATGTCTTTCTACTGCCACCGGTTTTTTGCGCGTCCGGCGTCACACAACCGTCACGGATCATCGCGTGTTGTCAGTGGCGTAACCGGTGTAATCGGTCACTCTTTGGCATGGGACGTAGGGGACGCATGAGACGTAGGGGTGGTGTGCGCTACCGTCCATCGTGTCCATATTGTCCATATTGTCCATAGTTCCGTCAGTTGCAGGTTGCCGCTGACGCCTGGTGTCGCAGCTTGCGGAACAACAGGCATCAATGGCTGACCGATTAACAACCGGCAAAATCGCCGGCTGCCCGGCTGTTGCTCGGGCAGCGTGAGCATACTATAATACAACCACAGTCATTGCACGGACGGCGCGGTCGCGATATCCAGCGCCGACAGGCACCGCAACGCCAATCAGCCCCAGCCATTCACGCCATGCCTGACCACGCCATGCGCATTTTATTCCTGGACTGCGCGCCTTTCCACGGCGGCGCGCAGGAAAGCCTGCGCACACTGATTCAAGACCTGCACGACCAGGGCGTCGCCATGCAACTCGTCGCCGCCGACCACAGTCCCGACGGACTCCTGGACGACGCCCGGCAGCGCGGTCTGCCCGTCCATGCCATCCGTGCGCGACACTGGCCGGCAAACATCAACGGTCTGTGGCAATTCCTCCACGACCGCCGTTCCTGCGGCAAAAGCATCGCAGCTGCCATCGCGGAGTTCGCCCCGACCATCATCCACGCCAATGGTCTGCGGGCGGCCATGCTGCTCAGTCCGCGCCTTGCCCGTGGATTGAATGTCGTCATCCACGACCGCGATCTGCGGGCGCCGGCGGGCCTGGCCGGCTGGCTGGCTGGCCGTCTTGCACCGCGGGTCGTCGCCATATCCGGCGCCGTTGCCAAAAAATGGTCGCAACTCCCGCCCGGGCGCCTCAGCGTGATCCCCAACGGCTTCGATCTTGACGCCATCGCCGCCACGCCTCCGGCGGCGACGCCCTTTCCGGCAGACGCCGTCGTGGTGACCATCGCCGCCGATTTCATCGCCTGGAAGCAGCACCGGCTTTTGCTTGACGCCATCGCGTTGCTGCGACCGCAGCGCCCTGCCCTGCGCGTGGTCATTCGTGGTCGTGCCCGTGATCCCCAAGGCGAAGCGCTTCTTGCAGAACTACGGCGACACAACACGCATCTGCGCTTGGATGACATCGTGCTCTTCGTCACCGAGCCCGGCCCGGCGCTCCCGTGGATTGCGGCGACAGACGTCCTGGCCGCAATGGCTACCGCCGAGCCCTTCGGGCGCACGCCCATCGAAGCCCTGGCTCTCGGCAAGGTCGTTGTGGCCTGCAGCGGCGCCGGTCACTCCGAAGTGCTCGCCGACTGCCCCGCTGCCACGCTCTGCGCAGCAGAGCCCGCCGCCGTTGCCAACGCCCTGGCGCACTGGGTTGACGACGCACAACGACGCGCCGCCGTCGCCGATACCGCACGCGCCCACGCCGCACGTTATTCCCTGCGTGCCCACAGCAAGGCCATGCGCGAACTCTTCCAATCCTTGCCCCAGGGCAAGCTCTCGCCACCCTGAATCGTAATCGCCCCCTCATTGATCATTGGCCGTTTTCTGTTGCCTTGCAATGGAAAGCATCTTTCGTGTTTACTATGTCGCACGCTTACAGCG
>JAAZKQ010000039.1 GCA_012799755.1 Lentisphaerota bacterium
CCCCGCAAACGCATCACTTTGCGCCGTAGGCGCTTAACCATGCTTAACCCCAGGCTTTAGCCTGGGGTGGACAGCTCCCCATGAGGCAGTGCCTTGTAAAGGCACCACAGCTGAAAAGACCGCCGGCGCGATCAATATCAATCGCTGCCCGCTTACACAATCTCCAGCTTGGCCTCGGCGCCGACAAGGCATTTCTTATCAACTTGTGCTAGATTACAAGTTTGCATTTCAAGAAGCCCAAAAGCCATTTATCTTCCTCAACGGAGAAGTCCATGCCCTATCTTCAACAACTGCTCAATGATGGCGGCCCCATTGTCTATGTCCTGTTGGCCTGCCTGCTTCTGGCGACGATCCTCTTCCTTGACCGTTTTTTCAACTGCCATCGTGCCCGCATTGACACCCGCGAATTTCTCCGCGGGCTGTTCAATATCCTCAAGAACGATAAAGTCGTCGAAGCCATCGCCATCTGCGACAGCACGCCCGGGCCGGTATCGGCCACACTCCGCGCCGCCATCTGCCACTGTGACCAGGATGAAAGCAAGATTCGCCAGGCGGTTGACGAAGCCGCTCTGACAGAGATACCCCGCCTTGAGCGCAACACCAAGCTGTTGGCCGCCATCGGCCAAATTGCACCGGTGCTGGGCCTGCTAGGCACGCTCATCAGCCTCATGAATATCTTCAGCAAGATGCAGGGGCAGGGCCATTTTGTCGAAACCATCCAGCTTGCCGAGCACGTCCGCAGCGCCCTCATTTGCTCGGTCATGGGCCTCATCGTCGCCTTGGCCGTACAGCTTTTCTATTTCATCCTCGCCGAGCAGATCAGCAAGATCGTCCTTGATATGGAAAAGAGCGCCAACGAAATGATTTGTTTCCTCGCGGCGCGCAAATTCATTCCAGCCGATCAGGGCGACGCTGCGGCCACGACGGTACTCCGCACCAGATAAAGCGCCATTGACTACGCCGCGAGCTGCGACGAAATGAACAACGCCAAGCAGAAAGAGCTTTGATATGCCGCGCTGGAAAAGCAATATGAACATCCCTGTCGGCCAGTATCCCCTGGTTGCCATTCTCAACCTGTTTTTCATCCTGCTGATTTTTTTCCTCATCGGCAACAGCGTGGTCTTTTGGCCGGGCACTCAGGTTGAGACCTCGCTGACTCTCCCGCGTATAGCACAAGCCGATATGCACGAAGCCGACAAGCTCATCATCACCATCACCCGCTCGGGACAAATCTTCTTCAACGAAAAAGCTCTTGATTGGCATGACTTGGAAAAGGAACTGCGCGAACGGGCCCGCGAAAGCAATATCACCAGCGCCCAGCGACGTAATCTCGACCCCGCGACGGTGCCCAAGGCATCGCGCCCACCAATGGTCGCCCTGCGAGCAGACAAAGATTTGCCCTACGAACGCATCAATGCCGTGATGGCCCTGGCGCGCTCCCTCGGTCTCGGCGTCTATCTCGTCGCCGACGTCGAAGCGACGCCCTCAACGCCGCAGCTCACCCCCGCCCCAACCCGTAGCAGCCAGACGCCATGAAGCGCCGAATAAAAAGACGCCGAACTCATCGTTCCCACGCTCTGTGGCGTTGGCTTTTTGCCTGCGTGACGGCCCTGTTCATTCTCTCCCCCATGCTGTTTCTTGAGCTGGATGACAGCAGCCCAGATCCGCAAACCGGCAAGGCCCTTGACGCCATGGTGATCAGCCTGCCGCCACGCCCCCCGGAGGATGCAGCCCCGGAATTGGCGACGGTTTACGACTGGCTGAGCATCGCTGACCCGACTATCTTCATTCTCCCCGATGTCAATATGGGCTTTGCCCGTTTCCGAGCTATGCCCAAGCATGAATTCCGCACGGCGCTGCCTTCAAATGTCCAGGAGCCGGAGGCGCCGACGATGCCGGAGCTGCACGCCACCCCCCTGCCCATTCGCGAAAGCAGCCTGGGTCTGCTGCTCACCGAGCGCTGGCCAAGCGACACCGCGCTGACCATAGCGCCGCTCCCGCAGTGGCAGCCGCCCAGCGGCATTTTCTGGCGCGATCTGCGTGGCCGCATGGTCATTGATCCGCCCATCATCCAGCCTGACTTTATCGGCCAAGCCATCAAAGACCACGGTCCGCCACAGCAACTCACCCTGCTGGAAATAGAACAGACGCCGCTGCTGCCCATGCCTCGCGCAGTTATTCGTCAGAGCTGCGGCAATGCCAAACTTGACGAGCTTTTGCTCAACGCTGTCCGCGATTATTTCCAACGCCGGCCCTTCACGCCGGCGACGGTCGGCCCGCGCCGCGCCCGCAAGCTCCTGCTGGAAGTTGACTGGCGTCTACCCGCAGCCCGCAGTTAAGGTTTTTCCGCCCATGACCGCCATATTACTCATGACCATCAGCATCCAAGACGCTATGATCCTCCAAGTCCTGGGACTGCTCGCGTTAGCGCTCATCGCCTACATGAGCACCCTGATCCGCGACCAATCCGTCGCCTGGGACATCTCCAAACACAAGCTGGGCTCCTGCACCGAATGCGGCCTTGTCTTTCTCATCAATCGCCAGGCGCAAATGCCCCAATGCCCGCGTTGCGCCGGCCGCGCCGAGCCCTATTCGAACAAAAAAAACCGCAGCCCATCAACCACCCGATGAGAATCATCAGCGGCGCAGCAGGGGGCATTCGCCTCAACGCCCCAACAGGACAGACGCTCCGACCAACCGAAGACCGAGTCAAAGAAGCGCTTTTCGCCACCATCGGCAATCTCAGCAACAGTGTCGTCGTTGATCTCTTCGCCGGCACCGGCGCCCTCGGACTTGAAGCCTTCAGTCGTGGCGCCAAATGCGTCCGTCTCATTGAAAGGGCGCCGGCACACTGCAAGGTGATCAGGCAAAACCTCCTGGCAGTCCTCAAAGCCATGGGCAATCCCCCCGCGCCGGATATTGATCTGCTCTGCGGCGATGCCGCCCGGACGCCGGCGTTGCTGCCGCAGCTGGCCGGCCGTTGCGACCTCATCCTCGCCGATCCGCCCTACCACCCGCCCGTCGGCGACTACGGCGCCCGCGAGTTGCTGCTGGACAGCGCTTTCGCCGCCTGGGCCGGCCCGCAAGCCATCCTCGTCCTGGAATTCGGCGCGGACGTGGAGCTGCCCTGGTCGCCGGACTCGCCATGGCGCACACTCAAAATCAAAACCTTCGGCACCCGCGCGCTGGCCTTCGCCAGACTCGCAGAATGAAGCAGCGGCGCCGGTATCCCAGCCCCCGGCGCCTACTGTCAAACAGGACTTTTCCATAGGAAAGCATTTGTGACTGGGAACTAGCATAGCATCACTGGGTCAAAGTCTTTTTGTTCTCTCTGCCCCTGTTGTCGGCAAGCTGAAAATCAGGAGGAAATGTTAGGCATGATCAAGGCTCAAGACGTGCAAAAATGGTTCGGACCGAACCTCGTGGTGGACCATGTGTCCTTCGAGGTCCAATCCGGCGAAGTCCTGGGATTCCTGGGACCCAATGGCGCCGGCAAGTCAACCACCATGCGAATGTTAACCGGCTACCTGCCCCTCTCCGGCGGCAAAATAGACATTGGCGGCCACGACATTGAAAGTAACCCCATCGCGGCCAAGGCGCTCTTCGGCTACCTGCCGGAAAACGCCCCGGCCTACAACGACATGATTGTCGAGGATTTCCTCGCCTTCTGCGCCGCCATCCGCGGCTTCAGCGGCGATGAGAAAAAAATCGCGGTGGAGAAGGCGATTGAGACCTGCCACCTGCAAAAAGTCCGCCGCCAGAGCATTGACACCCTGTCCAAGGGCTATCGTCACCGCTGCTGCTTCGCCCAGGCGATCCTGCACGACCCGCCGATCCTGGTGCTTGATGAGCCAACAGACGGCCTGGACCCGAATCAAAAGCACGAAATGCGCATGCTCATCCGCGAAATGGGCAAAAGCAAGGCCATTATCGTCTCCACGCACATTCTCGAAGAAGTCGAGGCCATCTGCAGCCGCGTGATCATCATTGACCAAGGCAAGCTTGTCTTCAACGGCAGCCCCGCCGAACTCCGCGCCCGTTCCGCCGACGCCGGCGCCGTCCGGGTCCGCATCCACAACGTGCCCTATGCCGACATCAGCAGCGCCCTCGGCGCCATCGCCGGCGCCGGCGCCGTCAGCAAGCTCAGCGAAGATGCTCAAGTCGTCACCGTGCTTGTCCGGCGCAAAGAAGCCAAGATCGTCCTGGCACCCACCATTAAAGCCGTTCTGGACGGCAAGCGCTGGCAATTTGACGAACTCTACACGGAAACCGGGCGCCTGGACGAAGTATTCCGCACCATTACCAGCCTGGACAGCGCGAAGGAGGATAAGGCATGAAAAATATCTGGATCATCGCCAAGCGGGAGCTGGCCGGTTACTTCAACTCGCCGGTAGCCTACGTTTTTACTGTCATCTTCCTGCTCCTCATGGGCTTCTTCACCTTTATGATGGGCGGTTTCTTCCGCTTCAGGGAGGCGACACTCACCAGCTTCTTCATCTGGCACCCCTGGCTGTACATGCTGCTGGTGCCGGCTGTGGGCATGCGCCTGTGGTCAGAGGAGCGCCGCCAAGGCACCCTCGAACTGCTCTTCACCATGCCAATCAACACCGCCCACGCCATCGCCGGAAAATTCTTTGCCGGCTGGATTTTCCTGGGCATCGCGCTGCTGCTGACCATCCCGATGCCGATCACGGTCTGCTATCTCGGCGAGCCCGATCTGGGCCCCATGATTACCGGCTACCTCGGCAGCTTCCTCATGGCCGGCGCCTATCTGGCCATTAGCGGCATGACTTCGGCCTGCACCCGCAACCAGGTCATCAGCTTCATCACCTCCCTGGTCATTTGCCTCTTCCTGGTCCTCGCGGGCTACCCACCCGTCACCAACCTCCTCCTCAAGTGGGGCGCGGCCAACCGCCTGGTGGAATTCGCCGCCGGCATCAGCGTCATGTTCCACTATGAAAGCATGCAGCGCGGCGTTCTTGATCTCCGCGATTTCGTGTACTTCATCTCGCTGATCGTCTTCGCCCTGTTCACCACCAACATCGTGCTGAAGACCTACCGCGCCTAATAACCGGCATGAACAACCGCCCCGCGCGGCAGCCAAGGAGCAAGGAGCAATTTTCACTATGAGTAGCCGTAAAAAACATTTCGAGGCCTTCTTTTATTCCCTCGGTGGCGTCGCCGTCATGGCCGTCATCCTCATCATTGTCAATCTCATCTTCAAACCTATAAACATCCGCTGGGACTGCACCGCCGACAAGCTCTACACTTTGTCGGATGGCACCATTCAAACCCTGCAGAAAATCGAGCAGCCGGTCAGCATCCGTTTCTACTACTCCAAGGACGTCGCGCAGATGCCGGTCTTCATGAAGACCTATGCTAATCGTGTTGAGGATATCCTCAAGGAGTACAAGCGCCATGCCGGCAAGCACATTGACATCATCAAGCTCAATCCCCAACCCGATTCCGACGCGGAGGACTCCGCCCACCTCGACGGCATCGTCGGCCAGCCGATGGACGCCCTCGGCATGGAAGACCGCGTGTACCTCGGCATCGCCATCAGCAGCGCCGGCCGCCTGGCCACGCTGCCCTTCCTCAGCCCAGAACGCGAAAGCCTGCTGGAATACGACATCACCCGCGCCCTCATTGATGTCACCAATCCCAGCAAGCCCAAAATCGGCGTCCTCAGCCCCATGATGGTCATGGGCGGCATTGACAATCCCAATATGATGATGCAGGGACAACCCGGCGGCATGAAGCCCGCCTGGATGATCATCACCGAACTTAAAAAGGAATACGACGTCGTTGAGCTGCCCATCAGCAGCGACGCCATCGCCGACGACGTGGACATCGTCATGGCCATCCACCCAAAGGAACTGGAGGACAAGACGCTCTTCGCCCTCGACCAGTTCGTCCTCCGCGGCGGCCGCCTGATCGCCTTCCTCGACCCGATGTGCCTGGCCGATATGCAGAACCAGCCGCAGCAGATGCAGTACATGCCGCCCGCCGCGTCGTCACTCGACCCGCTGCTCAAAGCCTGGGGCATCAGCTTTGAGAGCGAAAAGGTCGTCCTCGACCGCAGCGCCGCCACTGAAATTCGCCAGGGGCCACAGGGTGCCGCTGAAACCATGCCCAGCGTTCTCAGCCTCGGCGTAGAGCACATTGACCGCGATGACCCAGCCGTCGCCCTGCTCAATTCCATGCTCATGCTCAATGCCGGCGCCTTCAGCGGCACGCCCGCCGAGGGCCTGACCAAGACCGTGCTCATCAGCAGTTCCGATGACTCACAGCTGCTCGAAAAATACATGGCCCAGCGCCGCGGCCAAGACCTCTTGAAGGACTTCCGCGCCGACCTCAGCAACAAAGAACTCGCCATCCGCCTCACCGGCACCTTCAAAACCGCCTACCCCGACGGCAAGCCCAGCGAAACCACAGATGCCGCCGCCGAGGGGGGCGAAGACAAGAAGTCCGACAGCGCTTGGCTCAGCGCTTCGAGCAAGCCGGGTGCAGTGGTATTGGTCGCCGACGCTGACTTGCTCTACGATCCCTTCTGCGTTCGCCGCAGTTCAATCTTCGGCCAGACCTTTGTCCAGCCCATCAATCAGAATCTGGCCTTCGCCCAGAATATGCTGGAAAGCCTCAGCGGCGACAATGCCCTGTTCAGCATCCGCTCCCGCGGCGGCACTTCCCGCCCCTTCACCCGCGTGAAGGCCATGGAACTGGCCGCCAATGAGCGCTACCGCGAACAAATCGCCAAACTCGAAAACGAGGTGCAGGACATTCAGCGCGAAATCAATGACTTGCAGCGCAAACGCCAACCCGGCGAGCGCGACCTGCTCTCCGCCGAACAGCGCCAGGCCCTGGCCAAATTCCGCAAGAAGGAAGCCGAGGCCAAGCAAAACCTCAAGACCGTCCGTAAACAGCTGCGGCAGGACATTGATGCCCTTGAAAACAACATCATGCTGGCAAATATCGCCTTGATGCCCACACTGGTCATCATCGGCGGTCTCAGCTTGGCAGTGGTCAAACGCAGAAGGAGCAAACGCTAATGAATAAGAAACAACTCATCGTCCTGATCTGCGCGGCAATCATCCTCGCCATCGCCGCTTACGTCATGAACCGACCGGAAAAACGCGGCTGGCAAAGCAGCACTGCCACCGCCACGCTCGTGCCGGAAGATTTCAACAGCAGCGCCGTCACCCGCGTCACCTTCAGCTCAGGCGAAAAAACGGTGACCTTGGAGAAAGGCGATCAGGGCTGGGGCATTAAGGAACGTTATGGCTACCCAGCCAATTTCTCCGAACTCAACCAGTTCGTCTTCGACCTCAGTGAAACCCGCGTCGCCCGCGAATTGGCCATCAAGCAACAGCACTTCGCCGACTTGCAGCTCACGCCGGATGACGGCGCAGTCACGGTCAGCTTCGAAAATGCCGCCGGCGAGGCCCTCCAAACCCTCATCTTCGGCAAAAAGCACGAGCAGGAATCCGCCGAGCCGACCATGCCCGGCATGATGCCCGGCGGCAATACGATGCCCCTGGGGCGCTACCTCGTGCTCAACGACAAACGACCCGTCATCGCCGCCAACACCTTCGCCATCGTGGACGAACCGGTGACATTCTGGCTCAACAAGGACTTCTTCAAAATCAGCGACCTCAAATCAGCCTCCCTCATCGCCGATGGACAGAGCCTGTGGACCATTGAGCGTAAAAATGAAAACGACAACTTCACCATCCTCGGCGACACCCCCGAAGGCAAGGAAGTGGACAACGGCAAGCTCAATAATATCAAATCGGCCTTCACCTGGATCCGCTTCAATGACGTCGCCGACCCAAACGCCAAAGCGGAAGACATCGGTATGGACGAAAGCAAGACCTTCAAGGCCAGCGATTTCGACGATGTCAGCTACACGATTGTCTTCGGCAAACTCGTCGATGGCAAACGCTACCTGCGCATCAGTGAACTAGCCTGGAACGGCAAGACCACGCGCGAGGCCGCCGAAGACGAAAAACCCGAAGACAAGGAACGCCTTGACGCTGAATTCGCCCAGAAGATCAAGGATAGCCAAAGCAAGGCCCAGGAGCTCTTCGCCAAGCTATCGCCCTGGACCTTCGAAGTCAGCACCTACGCGCTGGGCAATATTGATAAAACACGCGACGAACTCTTCAAGGACCTCCCCAAACCCGAGGCAAAAGAAGAAGACAAGCCCGCCGCCGGCGACGCGGCGGCGCCCGCGCCCGCAGCGCCATAATCGTCACCACTCCGGCCCGGCGCCTGCCGGGCCTTTTTTGTCGGGA
>JAAZKQ010000353.1 GCA_012799755.1 Lentisphaerota bacterium
AATGCCGATCTCCGGCTGCGGCAATGGCCCGACGGCGGCCCCCATGACTATTGGGAAATGCGCTGGCTCTTCCCGCGCTAAGCCCGGCTATCTTTCCTTACGCAAGGGCTTGTTTTTCCTCACGCGAAGGCGCGAAGAAGACAAAGAATGGCGGCATGTCTTGCCGCTGCGCGGCAATTCACGCCGCCGGGGTGTTTTTTTGTGTCATGCGAAGACGCGAAGGTCGTTCTGTGGCCGCGCGCTTGCGTGCGGCAATGAGGCGGTCTATTTTGCCGCCGCACTGAGCCAGGCGGTGCCCAGCGAAGTAGAATGAGGTGTGTGAATGGACGAAAAATTACTTGAGACGCCCTTGGCTGCCGAGCATCGGGCCTTGGGCGCCCGGATAGTTCCTTTTGCCGGCTGGCTGATGCCGGTGCAGTATGCCGAGGGAATACTGGCTGAGCACCATCACTGTCGGCAGCACGCCGCGCTGTTCGATATTTGTCACATGGGCGAATTTCGCGTCAAGGGCGCAGAGGCCGCGGCGGACCTCGACCGCATACTGGCCCGATCCGTGATTGACCAGCCGCTGGGCAGCTGTCGCTACAATTTTTCTCTCAATGAGCGGGGGGGCGTGCGCGATGATCTCATTGTCTACCGTTTGGCGGCCGATGAGTTCTATCTCGTGGTTAACGCCGGGCCTTGCGCCGAGGACGCGGCGTGGATTGGCGGGCGCGTGTCGTCATCAACAGTTTTTGCCGATGAGTCGGCCACCACGGCCAAGTTGGACTTGCAGGGGCCGGAAGCGGCCGCCGTGCTGGGACGGCTGGGGCTGGCGACGGCGTCCTTGCCGCGATACTATCGCTTTCAGCAGACGACCATCGCCGGCGTGCCGTTGCTCCTGAGTCGCACAGGCTATACGGGCGAGCTGGGTTTTGAATTGTATTTTGCCGCAGAGAACGCCGTCAAGCTGTGGCGTTTGCTGCTGGCTGATCCGGCAGTGAAGCCCGCCGGCCTGGGCGCACGTGACACGCTGCGGCTGGAGATGGGCTATCCGCTCTACGGCCATGAAATGGACGAAGAGACCACGCCCGTTGAAGCGGGCTTCGGCGCCATGCTGAAACTGGAGCAGCCGCGTGAGTTCATCGGCAGCGCGGTTCTGCGAGACCCGGTCGCGGGAAAGCCGCGGCGGCGACTGATTGGCATGACGCTGGAGAACAAGCGCGCGGCGCGCGCAGGCGCGCTGATCTACCGTGGTGACGAACAGTTGGGCACGGTGAGCTCCGGTGCAGTGGCGCCGAGCTTGGACTACGCGGTCGCCCTGGGCTATGTCCGCGCCGATCTGGAGCTGCCGCCGGGCACGGCGTTGGAACTGGACAATGGCCGGTTGCGCCTGCCGGCCACGGTGGCGGCCTTGCCATTCTATGGCGATGGCAGCGCTCGCATGGATCTTAGTAGACTGTGAATGAACCAGGCAGGTCGTGGGCGTAGGACGCCGGCGTTATACTTTGAGCTTTCATGCCTTTACAGTTGTCAATAACCGAACGGCGCAGGTCTTGCGCCAAGCCAGGAAGGAGCAGCAAGATGAAGTACTATGTAGAAACTCACGAGTGGATCGAGCTTGTTGACGGTATTGCGACCGTGGGCATCTCCAAATACGCGGCCGAAGAACTCGGCGACTTGACCTACGTGGAGATGCCGGCGCTGGGCGAGACCTTTGCGGCGGGCGATGTCATTGGCACGGTCGAGTCCGTCAAAGCCGCATCGGACATCTTCGCGCCCATCGGCGGGAC
>JAAZKQ010000354.1 GCA_012799755.1 Lentisphaerota bacterium
ATATGGCCGACGTCAATGTTGATCAACTCGCCGAGCTGTTATGGGACGATCCCCGCGCCTTCGTGCGCCAAGCCCTGAGCGACAATCACTACCAGGCCGTCATTGAATGGCACCCTGAACATGACGAACGGCGGTTGGTCACCGTCCCTCCAGCCCACCTCCTCTACGTCCATCATGACAGGCCATTCCGCATCAGCGCCTGGCGTGGTAACAGCTGCATTCAACGTAAAAGCGCTTTGGCGCTCAAGCGCGGTGGTTTTTTCGTCCTCCTCCAGCCACTCAATACGACCCGTGAAGCCCGGCAAGACGAAATCATTGACCTCAAACTGGAGCTCTTCTGCCTTCGGGACCGGCCAAAGGGCACCGTACCCTGCCAGAATCTTCATGCCCAGCTCCTGCTGGCCGCCAATGGCGACCGGCAACGCGTTGATCTCCGCCTTCCGGCCGAGGCCATCACCCCGGAACATACCGGTCTTTGCAGCAGCGAGCTCGGCGCCTACACCCTAGCCCGCGCCGCCTGGGGCAGCATCGCCAGCCAATATGACGCCCTCTTGGCTGCAAACCTCGACCCAAAGGTGCCCGTTGACCGCGTGATCATGCTCAGCCGCTGTCGCGCCTGGATCATCTGCCGCGACTTTTCCCAGGAACTGACACTGAACTGCCAGACTCTCTTCCGCGCCAGTTACGACAACTCCCTTCACTGGCAATTTGCCGTGCCATCAGGCATGGGCCAGACGATCTGGGTTGATGCCGTCCTCACCCTCAACCGCCACGACAATGTCGTCAGCATCCGCTTCTCCCGACCCCCGGCGCCCGACGAGGACGACAACAGCCTTGATCCAACACAAGCTGTAACCCTCGTTGTCCGCCCCGATATCGAAGACCGTAGCAATCACCACCGCACCAAAGCCTACACCGGCCCGGAACAGCGCTTCCCAGCTGCCATCAAGGCCACCCAGCGTCATTTCACCTTCGATCCTGGATACGGCCACCGTCTCCAAGCCTTGGCCGATCTCGCCAACTTCCATACCGAGCCCGAATGGTCCTACTCGGTACCCTACCCCATCGAAAAGGAACGCGGTCTTGGCAACAGCGGCGACCTCTTTAGTCCAGGCTATTTCAGCGGCGAACTCAGCATGGCCACGCCCATCACCCTCCACTTCCGCATCAGCACTACAGAGAGCCCGGCACTGCCGCCGCCCACCCCGGCTGCAACTGCGACATTCCCAGAGCGCCCCCTGCCCCTGCTGGAAGCCCTCCGCCGCTCCATTCCGCATTTCATGACCCGGCGCGATGACGGTCACACGGTTATCGCCGGCTACCCCTGGTTCCTCGACTGGGGCCGTGACACCCTCATCTGTCTCCGAGGCATCATCGCCGCTGACATGTTCCAAGAAAGCCGGTCAATCATCCAGCAATTCGCCCTTTTTGAACAGGAGGGGACCATCCCCAACATGATCCGCGGCAATGACCATTCGAACCGTGACACCTCCGACGCGCCGCTCTGGCTCTTCGCCGCCGTCCGCGATTACATTGACCGGGCCCCCGAGGGCCGAGACATTCTCAATCTCGATTGCGGCGGGCGCTCACTCCTTGCCGTCATGGAAAGCATCGCTCAGAACTACTGGCGCGGCATCGCCAATGGCATCCATGCCGACCGCCAAAGCGCGCTGATCTTCAGCCCCTCCCATTTTACCTGGATGGACACCAACTACCCCGCCTGTACCCCACGCATGGGCTACCCCATCGAAATCCAGGCTTTGTGGATCAACGCCATGGACCTGCTGGCAAGCCTCACTGGGAAAAGCACCTACAGCCAACGGCGGGATCTGGCCCGGGAAAGTGTGATGACTCTCTTCGTCAAAAAAGACGCAGCGGGACTCTATGACTGCCTCAATGCCTCCTCCGGCACCCGTGCCTGCGACGCCCAAGCTGATGACGCCTGCCGCCCCAACCAGCTCTTCGCCACCACTCTCGGCGCCATCAGCGACGGCGCTATCAACCGCAGCATCATTGACGCCTGCCAGCCTCTTATGCTCCCCGCCGCTATCCGTAGCCTTGACGATGCATTCGTCCGCTGCCCCCTACCCCTTTACGCCCCCGATGGCAGTCCCCTCAATGACCCCAAACGACCTTACCAAGGCCACTACCGGGGCCCCGAAGACAGCCACCGCAAACCCGCTTACCACAACGGCACCGGCGGGGCCTGGGTCATGCCCAGCTTCTGCGAAGCACTCGTACTATGTTACGGTAAAAATGCCGCGCCCGCAGCAAAAGCATGGCTCGGAACCGCAGCCCGTACCATGACCCGGGGATGCGTCGGCTTCCTGCCCGAAATCTGCGACGGCGATGCGCCACATACCCTTAGGGGATGCGTCGCCCAAGCTTGGAGCTCGACCGAATTCTTCCGCGTCCTCAAAATGGTCACTGAATTGACCTGAACCAACGGCAGCGTAAATAGCGATGTATCGGGCCGCTCATGCCGACGTGACCCTTACCCAATTTTAACAGCTTCCTAAGCTGCACGAAATTGCTATTTGGTCTTCCACTAATATATTAAAGGTCAAGTTATTAGAGGAGAACACATTCGTTTCCCTGCAAAGGAGGATACCCCATGAAAAAGACACGCAAACCAGAGAAAATAGCCCCGACCCCCGTCCGCCTGGCGCGCAAGCGCGTAACTTTCACTGCCAAAGCCCAACCGGGCGCCACCGTTTTCCTCGCCGGCAGTTTCAATGACTGGAACAACAGCGACAAGGAAATGAAGGACAAGCAGGGCAATGGCGTTTTCACCGCCATTTGCTATCTGCCGGTGGGCACCCACGAGTACAAGTTTTTTATTGATGGCGTCTGGTGCACAGACACTGACAACCCCAATGTCGTCAGTACCCCGCTTAACACGCTGAACAGCATCATCGAAGTTAAATAACTCATTATCAATAGCTTAGTTCCGTCGCCAATCGGCATACGCCAACACTGCTGAAAGAACACCCCCCAGCCGGTGTTCCTGACTTGGCCGCAGTTGCTGGCATGGCTTCGACGATGCTCTGCCCGGTCCATGACCGGCAGGGCATCGTCTGTGTCCGGGCCACAATCCGTAATTGCCGCCAAGCGACCGTATCGTGATCATATACCGTTTCGCAGTCGTGACGCAGGAGAGGCAATGCCATCTAAGAAGCACAGAGACAAAAAAATCAAAGTACTGGTCGTTACCCCGGAGATCACCTACCTGCCGGCCGGCATGGGCAATATCGCCACGAGACTGTCGGCCAAAGCGGGAGGCATGGCCGACGTTTCCGCCTCCCTGGTCTCCGCCCTCTACAATAAGGGTGTTGATGTCCATGTCGCCCTGCCCCACTACCGCCGCATGTTCCATGTGGAAGTTGACGACCTCCTTGACGCCAAACTCGCTCAGTATCAGCGGATCCTCCACGCCGAAGGAGAAGGAACCCAACGCATCCACCTCGCCGAAGACCGCATGTTCTACTACCGCGAGCAGGTCTACAGCAACTATACTGAAGACTGCCTGAAAATGAGCTTGGCTTTCCAACGGGAAGTCATCAACAATATCATTCCCGCCGTGCGCCCGGACCTCATTCACTGCAACGACTGGATGACCGGTCTCGTTCCCGGTTACGCCCGCCGCCTCGGCATCCCCAGCCTCTTCACCGTCCACAACATCCACACTCAGGAAACGACCCTCGAAGTCGTCGAAAATTGCGGCATTGACACCGCCATCTTCTGGCAGAACGTCTACTACCAGCGGCAGCCACTCAACTATGAGGAAAGCCGCTCCAGCAACCGTATTGATCTACTTGCCAGCGGCATTTTCGGGGCGCACTTCATCAATACTGTCAGCCCGACATTCCTCCGTGAAGTCGTCAATGGCATGCACGCTTTCGTCCCCCCGCAAATTCGCAGCGAAATCGCCAACAAGTATCATGCCGGCTGCGCCAAGGGCATCCTCAATGCCCCCGATCCGGACTATGATCCCCGCACTGACAAAGCTCTTGCCTCAACCTACGACGCCGCTGACCACGTCGCCAAAAAACGCCTGAACAAAACGGCTTTCCAGAAGGCCGTCGGCCTCAATGTCAATCCCAACGCGCCGCTCTTTTTCTGGCCGTCCCGACTTGACCCCATCCAAAAGGGGCCGCAGCTTCTTTCCGATATTCTCTACCAAGTTATTGACGACTACTGGCCGCGCCAGCTGCAAATCGCCTTCGTCGCCGACGGGCCCTATCAGCAGTGCTTCAAGGACATTGTCGCCTTCCACGGCCTCCAGGAACGCGTCGCCGTTTGTCCCTTCAATGAAAAGCTCTCGCGCTTGGGCTACGCCGCTTCGGACTTCGTGCTGATGCCCTCGCTTTTCGAGCCCTGCGGCCTCCCGCAGATGATCGGGGCTCTCTATGGCAGCCTGCCCATCGTCCATGACACCGGCGGTTTGCACGACACAGTTACCCACATTGAAGCCGGTCGCAGCAGTGGCAACGGCTTTGTCTTCGAGACCTACGACAGTGCCGGCCTACGCTGGGCCATTGATCAGGCCATGCTTTTCTACGAACAGATCGCCCCCGTCAAGGAAGCCGAAGTCGCCCGCATCATGAGCGACGCCGCCAAAACCTTCATTCACCCCAACACCGCTCAGGCATACATCGCTATCTACGAACAAATGCTTCAGCGGCCCTTGGTGCCTGACATATCTGTCACAGACACCGATACACAACACGGAAAACAGCTGGATGCAACCGTTTGACGCACAGCGTTTCTATGGCGAAATCAGCCTGGCGGTCACAGCCTTCTTCAGTCTCAACGACAAAGAGTCCCTGCTCATCGTTGGCGATCTTCTCGGCTGCTTGGCAGAAGAAGCCGACGTGCTGGCCCAACATGCCGACACGCCCGCAACGGCCAGGTACCAACTCGCTTACGACAACCTCGCCACCGTCGCTAAAAAACTACAGATCAACGAACTGCTCGCTATGCTTAATCGCTTGGCAAAATGCGACTCGCCCGCGCACACCGGCGAACGCAAGCGCGTCATCAATGAAATACTGAAACAGCTCGACGCCGCACGCGCCCTGCATTCTTTCTGACCACGGCAGTCACTGCCCGAACACGTCTCGCAAATAAAACGCCATGATTACCCCAGAACGCAAAATCATGACTCTCGACCAAGCTATCGCTTGGCATGCCGCGCTCCGCAACGAGCACAAGACCCTGGCCGTCACCAACGGTGCCTTTGATCTCCTCCACCGCGGCCACGTCGAATACCTCAACCAAACCGCAAAGGAAGCCGACGCGCTCCTCGTCGCCGTCAATAGCGACGCCTCTGTCAGGCAACTCAAAGGCCCCGAACGGCCACTGATCAACGAAAATGACCGCGCCATGCTCCTGGCTAGCCTCCAGGCCGTTGATGCCGTCGTTATCTTCAACGGCCCCAAGCCCCTTGATGTCTTCTCGGCCATTCACCCCGACGTCTACGTCAAGGGTGGCGACTACACCGAAGACAGCCTTGACCGCGAAGAGTACGCTCTGCTTAAAAGCGTCGGCGCCCGCTTCGTCTTCATTCCTTTCGTTGCCGGCTTCTCCACCACCAGTATTTTTCGCCGGCTGCGCGATGGCGGCAGCGCGCCCACCGCCGGCCAGAGCAGCTGCAAAGCGGTTCTCAACAACGCTCTCGACATGATCTTCTGCCGACGCAGCGTCCGCCGCTATCAGCCCCGCCCCGTAGCCGACGAACAGATTGACGCCATCCTCCAAGCCGCCATGGCCGCGCCCTCCGCCGGCGCCAAGGACCCATGGCAATTCCATGTGCTGAAAAATGACGGATTACGCGCCGACATCGCGGCAACTCTCCCCTATGGCCGCTTTCTGGCCCAAGCACCCACCGGCATCGTCGTCTGCGGCGATCTCCGTCGCGCTCACGGCGGCGAGCTCTCCTATCTCATCCAGGACTGCTCCGCCGCCTGCGAAAACATCTTGCTGGCAGTCAGCCAGCTCGGCCTCGGCGCCTGCTGGCTCGGCGTCCATCCCCGCCAGGACCGCGTTGATGCCATCCGCCGGCTGCTTAAACAGCCGGCGGAAATTATCCCCGTCGCCGCCATCGCCATCGGCTGGCCGGCTGAAAACCCGCCCAAGCGCAGCCGCTACCGCGATGACGCCGTTTACTGGGAAAGATAAAATCATCCAAAAGCAGGCAGGACGACATGAGCGTAACCGTTGTTGATCAGTACAGCACCCACAGTGGCGACGTCGTCACTATCAAGCTGGTCATTCCGCCAGCCCCCGACTACGCCAGAAACATCCGCGGCTTCATCGCTTGGATTGACGCCGAGAACTTCCGCAGCATCACCTCCCGCCTGGCAGGACATTTTCACGATGTCAGCGATGACCGTTACTTCTTTGCGGAAATTGACGGCGAAATCGTCGGCCAAATGTGGTACGGCTGGGGACGCCACGATCAACCGGTCGCCAACTTTGGGCAGGTCTTCGTCGCCACTCGCCACCGCAAAAAGGGCATTGCCGAACGGCTCTTCAGCGCATTCAGCAAGCACTACTTTGACAACAGCCCGCCCATTGCGGCTTTCTGCACCACCGGCACCGATTGGGTCGTCAATATCTACCGCCCCGCCGGCTTCCGCACCATCGTTCCCAACGCCCCCTGCGGACCGCTTTACTGCCCGAAGCCCGGCCAACCCGAAACCTTCGATGAGTTTGCCGATAACTTCTACCGCGGACACTGCACCGGGCGCGCCCAAGCCATAGCCGGCACCATGCAATACCGGCACGAAATTGACTGCGTGCTCAAATTCACCCTGATCCGCAAAGGTCTGCTGCCCGACCCCTTCCCCAGTTTCCAACAGGCCTATTTTGATCACTGTGACGGCAAGGGCGACCTCGTCGTCTTCCTTTCCACGCAACAACGCCCATTGGGCTGGCGCTTCACCCCCAATGATGACTCAGCCCCGCGCGGCACCATGCACCCCGAGTGCAAAATCTAGAGCCCATCCGAAAAATCCCAGGCAGATTCCTTTTGCCGTAAGTGCTCTCTTGTCCAGCTTCCCTTAGGCTGTAAAATAGACATACACGCCGTATAAACGGCAAAGAAAAGTTGAGCCTATACCCTCATATATTGACGCCCAGTATCTTGGGGTTGTCGCTTGGCGACAA
>JAAZKQ010000355.1 GCA_012799755.1 Lentisphaerota bacterium
CACTTTTCATTTAGGGGAGCTGAAGAGGACAGATGCCCTAATCGTAAAAGGGATAGGTGGGGGAGCGCGAGGGGGAGGAAAGGGTCAAGGGCGCAGGGATAGTCGAATAGCCGCGCAGCGGCGGCCCGAGCGAAGCGAAGGGTATTTTCCTCCCCCTCGCAAAACACAACTATTCTGCGTAGAGCGCCACACTCTTGTCGCCGATTTGCAGTCGTCCAGCGCTGATACCGATGTTTTTGTCGCCGACGCGCAGGATTCCATCGGCAAAGTTCACAGGCAATGGCTTGCTGTCTTTGCGCAGGGGTTGCAGCACTGTAATCAGCGTGATGGCCTGCTGTTCGCTGATACGCGCCAGCAATTCCAGCGAACTGCCCAAGGCGCCCTCGTTCTTCCCGCCCGGGCTGTAATCCCGCGACGAATTATGCATATAGCCCTTGCCCGTCTCGACCTGCATCGCCGCCGCACTGAAAAGCGTCACCGCCAAGTCAGCCCGCGGTCGCGTCAGCAGAAATTGCCCCGGCGCCTCCTGCGCCAGCAAGGTCGCCTTGCCATCGCGATTGTAGAAATGCCAGCGGCAGTCAAATTGATGCCGCCCTTCCCGGGCCGCAAAGTCGTCAATCACCACAAAGACATCGCAGTCGCGCAGCAGCAGCACGGTGCGCAGTGCTCGCGTCATCGGCACGGCGTAGGCCTCGGCCGACTCCTGAGCAATCACGGCAAAATCGCCGTGATCGGCCTGCGCCGTAATGCGCGAATGCGGCCGGCCGCGGACAAAACGCGACTGCCCGGCGACGACAAAGGGAAACAGCTGGTCCTGGTCATTGATCATGATCGTATTGGCGCTGATGGTGGAGCAGTCCCAGCTGCCATGCAAGGGACTGCGATAACTGGCGCTGTTCGCGGATACCACGAAATACTCGCCATAGGCAGCCATGACGACCGAGTTGCTCTCCGGTCGCCGGTGGACGTAATTCACTTTCGTCGGCTTGGCGCCCATCATCGCCAACACCGGACTGTTGGGCTCCCAGCTATCACGCAGGATGCTCTCGCCACTGGCAAAGGTCCACAGCAGCGGCAGGCCCAAGTCCGCCGGTGAACGGCCGGCAGGCGCCACCCGCAGGTCCAGCGCCATGGCGCGCATCTGCAGAGCGTCGGCCACCCGGTGGTTTTGCCAGTTCGCCCCACGATACCATTCGCACAAGTAGGGCAGCAGCATATCGCCATACTGCGCGTTCACCAGCAAGGCCAAGCAGGGCTGAAGCCAGTAGAGGTGTCCGTTATCGCCAAAGGTGACCCGGCAAGGATGGGGCTTGCCCTTGGTGTCGGTCATGAAATAGTAGCCGCTGGCCAGCCATTGGGAAATATTCCGCAATGGACTGTCCTTGAAAATCAAGGTCTGCTCCTCCGCGCTCAACGCCGGCAAGTGGGAGATGATGGTAGAGATCGGGTAGTTGAAATAGCCCGGTCCTTCGCCGTAGCTGCCGTCGTCCTCAATGGCGTCATCCAAGTAGCCCTTGAGCCGTCCCAGGCAATATGCCAGATCATCCTGCCGCCCGAGGGCCTTCGCCGACACTACGGCGCAGGAGGCGATCACCGCCAGCCAGTTATTGTTGCTCTTGTCCGTCTGGCGCGCGCGCAGCCAATTCATCAGCGGCACATGTCCCTTCTGCGACAGCGTTTCCCGCAGCTTGGCATGCTCTTCGGCGCTGAACAATTCGTGGTTGTCAGCCGTCAGCACTTTCGCCAGCATCGCCGCCTTATGCGCAGTTTCCAGACCGCCTTGAGGCTCCTTGGGATTGTAGCGCCGCAGCTCCTCATGTATCCAGAACTCCATCGGCAGGTTCGCCGCATAGCGGATGTGCTGTTGAATCAGCTCGCCCAGAGCGCGATCGCCCGTCAACACATAAGCGACCATCAGCCGCTCAAGATTGCGCAGCACATAGGTGTAACGCTCAGAACCAAAACCAGAACCAAAACTCAGCTGCCAGGCATTGACCGCTCGCGCCAGATAATCCGCATCGCGCCGCCAGACTTGCCGCCCCCGCTCGTCATCACGCAAAAACTGGACCAGATCATGAAAGACCGCCGGCGAACCCAGCAGGCTCTCAGCCGGAACCGCCGCCGCGCGCTCCGGCGCCGGCACAAAATCCGCCGGCTGCACCTCCGCCGGCAGCCAGGCCGGACGCTCAAAAACAGGGTTCATAAAGACCTTCGGCGGCGCTTTCGGAACCTCCTGCGCCGATGCACTTACCAGTGCCAGGCAGGACCCGGCTACGGCGAGGACGGAAAAACGGCAACGACAACCACCATACGCAATACCTGAGTACTTCATGACCCTGTTCTCCCTATTCTCCCGGCCGGTTCAGGACTCGCTCATGACCAGCGCCCGCTCCACGGTCAGCGCCGATTCAGGCGTCTCACCCCGCGCAAAGCGCTCAAGATCGTCGGCCAGACAGTGCCAGCGCTGTTCAAATTCGATGGAATTATTCGCGCGATGGGGCGTCAGCAACACCCGATCACAGGCACGCAGCGGCGAATCCGCCGCCAAAGGCTCCTCCTCAAAGACATCCAGCGCCAGGAAAATCGGCCGTGTCTGCACGGCGGCGATCATCGCCTGCTCATCAACCATTTTGCCGCGGGCGATGTTCACAAACAGCGCCTGCTCACGCATAAGCGCGAATTGTTCGGCGCCGACCATATGGTGGGTGGCCGCCGTGCTGCCGCCGGCCAGGACGATGACTTCGCAGTTGCGGAAAGCGTCATTGAGCGTCAGCTTCTTGACGCCGAGCGCCTTGGCGTCCGCCGCCGTCAGATGTTGGCTGACCACCGCGAGGTCGTCCGTGAAACAACGGCAGAGTTCCAGTATCGCCCGGCCGATGCGCCCGAGGCCGATTACCGCCAGCGAACGGCCATGCAGGATGCGCGTGCGCTCATACTTGAAACGCGGCCAGGCCTCGCCGGATACCATGTCATGATGATAGCAATGCACCCGCAGCAGCGACGACAGTATCAGCGCCAAGGTGTATTCAGCCATGGGCCGTTCGCGCGAGGCGCCGGTGTGAATGACGGTTATGCCCTTTTTGATCGCATACACATCTGCGATATTTTGCCGGGTGCCGCCGTAAGTCGAAGCAATCAGCTTCAACCCCGGCGCGGCGTCAATCACCCGTTCGCTAATCACCATGTTTGCCGTATACGGCACCATCACGGCGTCATAACCGGCGATCCGCTGCAAGACCTCCTCTTCCGTGACCGGGCCGTCCAACTCGGTAATGACGTAGTTCTTCGCGATGCGCGCCTTGGCGTCCGCATCGGCTATCTTGCACAATGACAACAATTTCAACATGATCCGTCCTTTCTTGTTTATTTCTGCATTAACCACGGATGGACACAGATTGACACGGATAGTTTTGTTTGTTTTTTGTCTGTTGGAAAGGCCACAAAAAAACTCAAGCGAATCAGTGTTCATCCGTGTTCATCGGTGGTTTCTTTAACTGAAAGCAATCGCGGCTCCCGCTCCTCACCCGCGCAACAATTCCGCCAGCGGCGGTATCGCGCCCTTCTGCCGCAGCTGCTCGGCCTGGCTGAAGGCGTAGATCACCGGCCCCGAGGAATGTTCGTCGTTGAGCTTGTGCGGATGCGCGGCGTAGTCGGCCACCGTGCCGGCGCCGGGCGCCAGGCAGCCACAGCAGGCATTGAACACCGAACCATCAATGGACACGTAACGACTCAAGGCGCGCATCCCCCGTACGTATGGCTCATGGAAGCGCTCGCGGTCAATGGCGCCATTCTTGAGCCCGCGGCCAATGGCGTAAAGAATCAGCGCGCTGCCGGAGCTTTCCACATAGCTGTCGGGCGCTTCCATCGCCTGGTGCCACATGCCATCGCCATCCTGCGTGGCCAGGCAGCCGTCCAATACGTCACGATAGGCTTTCAATATCTTTTCATAGCCGGGGTGTTCCTTGGGCAGATCATAGACCATCTCGGCCAATGCCAACAATCCCCAGCCCACGCCGCGACTCCAGTGCGCCGGCGTCAAACAACCGCTCCCGCGCGCATTGCTGGCCTGATGATAGAGTTTCAACACAGGGTCAAAAAGCCTGTCGTGATGCCGTTGCATCTGATGCACACTCTCATCAATGAAATCCCGTCGCCCGGCAACCTTGCCCGTCCACAGCAAAAATGGACAGACGCCAAAAACAGTGTCAATCCAGATGAAACTCGACTGCGCCTCGCTGAAGCTGAAACAACCGTCCACATCGCGCGGATGGTTCTGACACAGCAGCTCAGCCGAAGCAACCATGACGTCCTTGGCCTCAGGCAGCAAGCCCCGTACCAGCATCCACGCCGCGGCATTGCCGCCAAAACGGTACACCGTCGGGCCATAAACGCCGCCGACCTTCTCGACTTCGCCCGCCAAAAAGGGCCGCAGACAGGCGCGCACGTCGTCCAGCAACGCCTCGCTGCCGATGATCTTCCCCAGACGCGCCGCGCCCGTCATCGCCAAGATCGAACAATAGGATCGAAAGGGCGAAAAACTCTTGTAGCGCTCCCAAGCCGCCAACGCGACTTCGCCATACTCTACCTGCAATGACATCGCTTTACCTCCGTGTTGTCGTTATTTCTCCCTCGCTCACCCATCATTAACCCACGCTTGACAGCGCCCTATCATGCACTTTATCCCAGCGGCGCTACTGCGCCAAGCTCTGGCAAGGGACCTGCGCGCCTGTTCTTTCCATATTGCCATCATCTCCCCATCCAGCCGCCGTCCACCAGATAGACGGCGCCGTTGACATAATTGCTTGCCTGCGAAGCTAGAAACACGGCAACGCCCTGAAAATCTTCGGGAGTGCCCCAGCGCCCGGCCGGGATGCGTTCGAGAATCGCCTGACTTCGCTGCGGATCATCCCGCAGCGCCTGCGTGTTATCCGTAGCGATATATCCCGGCGCAATGCCATTGACATTGATCCCGAATTTCGCCCATTCATTGGCCAGGGCTTTGACCAGCGCGCCGACGCCGGATTTGCTGGCCGCATAGCCCGGGACGTTGATGCCGCCCTGGAAAGTCAGCAACGAGCAGGTAAAGATGATCTTTCCGGCGCGGCGGGCGATCATCTCCTTGCCAAACTCCCGGGCAAGTATGAACTGCGCGGAAAGATTGGTTTCAATGATCTTGTCCCAGAATTCATCGGGATGCTCGGCGGCAGGCTTGCGCAGAATCGTGCCGGCGTTGTTGACAAGAATATCAATCTGCGAATGCGCCGCCTTGACTTTGGCGATAAAAGCATACAGCGCCTCCCGGTCGGCAAAGTCGCAGGCATAGCGGGTAAACTGGCGGCCTCGGGCGCGAACCTCCTTGCCCACCTCGCTATTTTCCTCAAGAGAAGCACTGACGCCGATAATGTCGGCGCCGGCTTCCGCCAGGCCGATGGCGATGCCTTTGCCGATCCCCCGTCGGCAGCCGGTCACCAGAGCAGTTTTTCCATCCAGTTTGAATTGATCAAGAATCATTGTATTTCCTCATTGCATTGAATCAGCACTTTCATGGCGTCCGGCGATTTTGTCAGATAGTCGAAAGCATCTTGCAGCTGAGCCAGCGGGAAGACGCTGCTGATAAGAGATTCCAGCGGCAGCGCCTTGTCTGCGACCAAGCGAATCGCCTTTTCATAATCCTCGTACTCATACACCCGGGCGCCGACCATCCGGAGTTCCTTCCAAAAGAATTTGTGCAGGTCAACAGGCGCCGGTTTGGCGAAGATCGCCACCATCACAATCGTAGCGCGGGGACGCGCCAGCTCTGTCATCACTTTTGCCCCGGCTTCGGAACCGGACACCTCAAAAACGACGTCGGCGCCGCTGCCGCCAGTCTCGGCACGGACTTTGGCCACCAGATCAGTCTGCTGAGGATTGACTGCATCAAAACCCAGGCTGCGGGCCAAAGCCAAACGTTTTTCGTTGATCTCGGAAATGGTTACCCTGCCGCCCGTTGCCCGCGCGCACAGCGCAATCAGCATGCCGATGGGACCGCCGCCGCTGACAACGACCTTGTCGTCGGGTTTGAGCTCGGAACGTCGCACATCATGGCAGGCAACGGCAAGCGGCTCCACCAGAGCCGCAAGCTTCAGCGGCAGCGTTTCCGGCAAATGATGCACCAGGCGGGCGGGAACAGTCCAGTATTGCGCAAAAGCACCCGCAGTTTCAATGCCCAGAAAACGGAGTTTTTCACAGATATGCGTGAAGCCCGCCCGGCAGGTGTTGCAGGTTCCGCAGTTGTCCAAAGGACGCACCGTCACCTTCTCGTTGATGCGGAAATCGGAAACGTTTTTCCCGACTTCCGCGACGGTGCCGCTGACTTCATGGCCAATGGCCTGCGGCGCCCGCACGCGCGCGTCCATGTGCCCCTTAAATATATGCAGATCAGTCCCGCAAATGCCACAGTAGGCGACTTTGATTCTGAGTTCATCGTCGCCAAGCGGCGAAACCGGGACATCCTGATAAGCAATCTCGCCTGCTTTGATGTATTGGGCCGCTTTCATCAGAAATACCCTCCCTTCTCAACAACCTTCGTCGGCTTCATTCCTGAATTGACCATGTCACGGATTCCCTCCTCTTTTTTCAGAATGCCCTCAGCGCGCAAGAGCACGGTATAGGCATCCGCCTTGGGAATACAGATCGCCCCGTCAATGTCGCCGAAAATCCAATCCCCGGGATGAATGACCACTTCGCCAATACGGATCGGCTTCTGATAGTGGAACATGCGGAAGCGCCCGAGCATGCCGACATTGGTGCGGTACTGATGGAAAACCGGAAAGTCCTGTTGCAATATCGCTTCGGTATCACGTATGCCATTGATCAATGCGCCGCGGCAGCCGGCCTTTATCGCCGCCATCGTCATCACCTCTCCCCACTGCGCCGTAATCGTGTCGCCGGTGCAGTCAAATACGACAATGCTGTCCGCAGGCAGAGCCTCAAGCATTTGCGCCCGCATCTCAAATTCACCATCGGTGGTAATGTCGGGCGCCCCTTTGACCGTGAAAGCCTGCCCGCATAACTTCATGTTTTCACGCAATGGCACATAGGACGAGGGCAACGCCGCATTGACCTTGTAATCAAAACGCATCACATCATTGACAGCGCCGGAATACAAGGCCAAATAGCGCCGTCGCATCTCGGCAACAGAAATCGGATACAGTTCATTTTCACTTGACATTTGCGCCTCCTTTTTTAACTTCATCAATGATATAGCTAACCTTTATCTATTCTAAAATGTTTGCTTATTGGGCAATTGCAAGCGAAGGCGGAAAAATATTTTTTCGCTGTGACCGGTTACCCATTGAACATTGTTGTCTTCGCAAGCCGCCATGGACGGTATGGACGGCGAGCGAGCAGGTGTTGTCGTCCATCATGTCCATGTTGCGCCGTAGGCGCTTAACCATGCTTAACCCCAGCCTTCAGGCTGGGGTGGCGAGCTCCCCATGAGGCAGTGCCTTGTAAAGGCACCACAGCAGAAAATGACCACCGGCACGACCGCTATCAATCGGTGACCGCTTACTTTCATCTGGGCAAGCGGGCGGGTTCATGCCAAGGCCGCGGCGATCATCGCGGCGCTGTGGGAAACTTCTTTTTGGATGGTTTCCATGTTTTTATTCTTCATCAGCTGAGCAGGGATGCTGGCGCCTGCCGCCGCGATCAATTTTCCCGTTTGATCCAGCACGGGCGCCGAAATCCGCAGGTAAACATCTTTCTCAAACGGCGATACCGCAATCTGTGTTTTCCTGACCTGATCCAGATATTTATTCAAGGCCTCGCGACTTTTCCACAAATGGCTGCCAAAATCAGCAAATGGCCATCGTTCATTAACCCGCAGCACCGTCATTTCATCTGTCAGAAAGGCCAGGTAAACCAGACCGGCGGCGCTGGCATACGGATGCATAGGTTCAGAGTCCAGATGCTGGATGACGCCAGGCCGGTCAAAAGAAATCCGATGTGTCTGCAGAATCCCATCCAGACCGGGAACCGCAAAAATGACGGTTCCTCTCGACAATTTCTGGTATAAGGCCATAAGTTCCGTTTCGACTTTGGCAAGAAAGGAGCTGTTTGATTGTTTTTTGGTCAACAAAATCAACTCATTCCCGAGATAGAAGCGACCGTTGCGCTTTTCCAAAAAGCCGCAAGCCACCAGGGTGCGAAGCAAGCTGTAGCAGGTTGGCGCTTTCAGATTCATGGCAGTCATGATTTCACTGGATTTGATGCCATTATCAGAAAAACCAACTAATTTCACTATCTCGCTACCTTTGACCAATGAAGCAATCAAATCACTATTCGCCATGGCTGTCTATCCTTTCGCCGCGTTTTTTGATAACCCTGGCGGGAGAGCCGACCGCGACGCTCATGGGAGCAATATCATGGGTGACGACGGAGCCGGCGCCGATAACGCACCCGGCGCCGATGGTGACGCCGGCAATGATGTTGACGTTCCCGCCGATCCATACATCATCGCCAATCACGATCGGCTTGGGTTCGATTCCCTGTTCACAGATCGGTTTCGTGGTGTCACTGAAACGGTGATTCCCGGCAATCAGCATGCAGTGGGCGGCGATTCTGACGTCGTTGCCGATTTGCACCAATCCCGCTGGATTGTCCGGCGCACCGTAACCGACAACCAGCGTGTAATTCTGCACGGACGAATCATTGCCGATTCGCACGTTCCCCGCAATAATCGCACCGTGGGAAATCACGCTTTGGGAACCGATCTCAATTGCTCCGTTGCGAGGTGAGATGAGGGCGCCCGGTGAAATGACCGCATCCGGCGCAATGGTCACACGGGGATTGCGGAGCGCGAGCCGCCTGCCGAGCCATGCGGCAAATCCGTGTGCCGATGCTAGATTGCTACCGCGGCTGAGCAGATTGACTAAAACACTCATCTTATTTTCCCCCGGGTGATTTGACTTCCACCAGTTCGCTCAGGTCTCCGTTGAACGCGTTGAAGAGAACCTGCGAACCGTCACGGGAAAATACGGGGTGATGACAAACCCGGGTTTCGTTGCGCATACACCCCTGCGGGACAGCTGTCACTGGCATGGGGGATGCCTGTCGTGCGGGGAAAAAACAGCTGTCAACGACCCGGTTTTCTTGCAGGTCCCAGAAGTCAATGTTCCCTGTCCCGGTATCGGTCACCATGAGATTCGAGTCGCGGGGAGATACGGACGGATGCCCGCCGCCGGTTGCATCGCAAACCTGACGCCAGTCGCTGCCGTCATAGCGGACAGTGGAGAAAACCAACTTGTCGCCGCCCGGCATTTTTGCGTAGCCGACCAGATGTTCACAATCGGGATGCCAAGACCAGTGAACGCCGCCGTTTTCAAGGTTGAGAGCAAGCCGGAGATCGCTGAAATCACGTTTACAGGTAAAGAGGTAAAGAATCTTGGGTTCCTTGCGGGCAACGCAATGATTGCCGAAATGGATGAGCATCCGGCTGCCATCATGATTCCAGCGGATGCAATAGCACATCAGGGTCAATCCGGTCGGGGTGCCATGAATGTCGGCAAGACGTCGGTCTTCGGCAAGGAGCCGGTCGCGGTCGGGGTGAACATCCAGGAAGTTCTGCACGCTGAGCCGCAGAGTTTCGCTGGGCGGCTCGAAGCCATATTCAAAGACGCCATGACGGGTGCGGTCTTCGAAAGGAACCGGCGCAATGGGGGGATTGTAAACGCCATAGCCATATCCGGCGGCATAGAGCATGCCGAGCAGCCCAGATGCTATCGGTTCGCCGTGGGGCGGGGCGCCTTCAGCATCGCCGCCAAGGGTGATCTCGTGTCCCGTGGCGAGTTCCCGGCGGGTAATTTTCGGCTCGGACAGCGTTCCGCTCTGAAAATAGACATAGCGGCAGTCCGAACTCCAGGTTTGCCAGAATCCGGTATGGAAGAAGTTCGATTCAACCGGATTTTCCCCGAACTC
>JAAZKQ010000356.1 GCA_012799755.1 Lentisphaerota bacterium
AAGCTGACTGGGGCCAAAGGGGCAATGGAACCCATGCAAGGTGTTCCCCGTCCTTACGCCCTGCGCCTCGCGGTGTTTTTTAGGTCGCCCTTACAGGGCTCTTTTGGGGTGGGGCCTTACCCAGGGCAAGCGCCCTGCGGGCGCTTGCCCTGGGCTATCTTAGGCCGCGCCTTCGGCGCTGAAAACCAAAGGCAACAGAAAATGCCTGTTATCAATGGGTGACCGCTTACTGCAAAAGAGAACGCAATCTATGCGCGAACTTTTTTCCGCGGCTTTGCTGCTGTATACTAATCATTGCATCCGCGACTGCCTCCGTTCCCATCAATGCAATACTGTCACGCATGGAACAACCACATATGAGTAGCACCGCAGCCCATTCTTCAACCCGCCAAGGTCCTCGCTTGCAGCAAACGCTGTCCAGCTTGGACGCTTTACAGCGGCAACGGCAGGCCCGGCTGACGGCCCTTGCCGGCGCCGCCGCGGCCTGTGCACTGCTCACAGCGCTGTTCGCACTGGTCCTCATTGACTTCTTTTGGCCGCTGGCAGGCGCGTGGCGTTGGCTGACCCTGCTCCTGCTACTTGGCGCTGCCGGCACCGCCGTGGCTTGGCTCATACGCTTTTCCCGGCGACAGCTCAGCCACGAGGCGATGGCCACCGTAGTAGAAAAAGTCCGCCCGCAGGCCGAAAACCGCCTGATTAATGCCGTGCAATTCAGTCATCGTCCTGACTGCTCGCCGGAGTTCATTGAGGCACTGCTGGCCGAGTCGCCCCTGCGTGTTGAGCAGGTTCTCCCCCGCGAACTCTATTCGCCCAAACCAGGACGCTACCTGCGCCGGATTGTACCAGTTCTACTATCGCTGTGGCTACTGGCTTTCATCTGTTCGCCGCGCGGCATGGGCGCAGCCACCCTGCGCGTGCTTATGCCCTTTGCCGACATCCGACCACACGCGGACACCATTATTGTCAACGTTGAACCCGGTAGTGGCAGCTGGCAACGCGGCGCTGAACTGGACATCAGCGTCAGCTTAGCCGGCGTCCTGCCTGAACAGGCCGAGCTGCAATGGGAAAGTGAGGACGGTAGCGAAAAGATCGTCCTGACAGCGCAGGGCGAGGGTGTTTTCACGACCAAAAGCAAGCCGCTTTTCGCCAGAACCCGCTATCGCGTCCTGGCCGGCGACGCGCGTTCCGAATGGTACCAGCTCGACGTCACCACCCCGCCGGGGTTGGCGCGTTGGGAATGCGCCGTGGCGCCGCCGGCGCACATGCGGCAGCAAAACGTGCTCATCCGCCATGACGCCGAGGATTTCGCGATCCCGGCCGGCGCCGCGATGGTCTTTGCCGGCCAGGCGACGGCAAAACTGGCCAAGGCCGAACTTCTGCAAGGCGAGCACAGCATCGCCAGCTGCGAGCCCGGCAATAGCAATCAATTCAAGCTTAGTGGCCGGATCGGCCACGGCGGCACCCTGCGCATTCGCATGCTGTCCAGCGATCAAATTGAGGCCGTTCTTCCCCTGCCTTTCACCATCACTCCCGACAAGGCGCCGGTAGTCACCCTCGTGGACACGCCCACACAGCTCACTGTCAGCCCCGGCAAAGGGCTGCCCGTCATTTTCAAGGCCGAAGACGACTTTGGCGTCGGCGCCGTCGGCATTGAGCAGCTCAAAGAGGCTGGTGCGCCGGACAACATCGCCACGGTAAACGTGGAGGATCGGGGCTGCAAGGTCTTTCCCGGTCGTTTCGTCATTGACACCAGCACGCTCAACACGCGCGGCGGCGCCCTCTGTCGCTTCCGGGTCTGGGCCGAAGACGAAGCGCCCGACGCCGCCCGACGCCGCGGCTACTCGGCCATCATCCGCGTCATCATCCCCAGTGTGGAAAACAGTGGCGAAAAGCGTGAAGAGGCCCGCCAGCAGGTGGAAAACAGCCTCGCCGCGCTGCTCAAAGTCCAGCGAGACGCCCTGCGGGACACCCGGCAACTGGCCGAATTGGCGGCGCTCGGTCGCGATCTGAGCTCCCAACGCATCGGCGCCGCAGAGAGTCAGCAACAGGACGTGCGCAACATGGGCATTACCCTGCTGGATCAGCGCGAGGCCTTGGGTGGCTTGGGTGACACGCTCAGTGGCTTGGTCAATTTGGAAATGGTCGAGGTACTCAAGCTCTTTGCGACCTTGCATCGCTCCGGCAATATCGAACGCGCTGAATTGCTCCCGCAGTGCACGAAGCTGCAAACGGCCATCATCAGCGCTCTTGCCAATATGGCGGATAGCGTTACCAATGAGCAGGCCCATCAGGACAAGGCGGATATCTTCGCACTCCTGCAGAAGATCATCACCATGCAACGGGAAACCATCAAGGACACCCAGGCGGACGGCGAGGGCAAGGACATCGCCGTGAAGGCCCTCGCTCATAATCAGGATCAGGTGGCCGAAAGCATCATGGTCTTCAGCGACCAGTGCCTCGCTCAAGCTGAAATGCGCTCCAAGGACGACTTCGCCATCCAGCTGCGCAATGCCTACGATATCATCAACCAAGACAAGGCCTACGAAAAGGCCCTTCAGGCAGCCGAAGACCTCAGCGAAAAGGAATACCAGGAAGCCATTGTCAGCCAAAAAGAATGTCTCGCCGCCCTCATGAAGGCCCTCAACATTCTCAATCACTGGCGTGTTGACAATGCCCGCAAAATCGTTGATGAAGCCAGCGCCGTCATCAAGAATGTCGCCGCCGAACTCGATGGCATGGAGAAGAAGCAGGCCCGCATTGCCGAAGTCACCCGCGACTTCAAGGCCCGTGGCGTCTTCGACGATGAAGTCCGGGAGCAGCTCGCAAAAATGGACAAGGAGCAGAAGGAGATGGCCGACCTCGTCGAACAGCTGGCCAATGACCTCTACCAGTTCCCCGAACTGCCCGTCTGCAATGAACTCAACAGCAAAATGCGCGAGGTCTTCGAAGATGTCATGCAAGCCCTCGACAGTGAGAACCTGCCCTCCATCGAAATCGCCGTCCAGAAAGAAGACGCGCTGCTGGACGCCATCCGCAACACCAAGGAGCGCATTGAGGACGTCGAGATGTGGCTGCCGGACGTGCCCGACCACTTCGTCTGGAACATGGAGAGCTTTGATACGGACGAAATGCCGGACATCCCGCTGGTGCCCCTGCCCGACGAGCTTGAAGACATCGTTGGCGAACTCTTGGAGCAGGCAGCCGAGATTGACATGCAGAGCCAAGACACCACCGGCAACAATATTATCGCCGACATGGAGATGGGCTGGGCCGTGATGGACGGCCCCATGCCGTCCTTCAGCGCCAAGGGCAAATCCGGCAACACCCGCCCCAATGACAATGAAATGACCGGTCGCAGCGGCTCCGGTCGCGAAGGCCAGGCCACCGGCGAACTGGTGGAAAACCACGTCAAAGGCTACGAGGGCCGTGAAACCCACGCACGCCGCACACACGATCAATTCCAGAAGGGCATGGTCACCGAAGACGAAGATTCCACCATGGACGCACGAGCCACCGGCGGCGGCAAACTCGGCGGACAATCCGAAAGCATCGGCATGTTTGGCGCCGCGCCGCGCCGCGATTTGCACCAGAGCGGCCCCGGCTTGACGCCGCATAGGCTGCGTCAGGAAACCGAGGTGCTCTTCGCCACCGCCAGGCTGCTCTACATCGGCAGCGGCGGCCTCGGCGAAGCCGCCAGGAACCTCCGCGCCCTGGAAAGCGCCCCGCCCCAAATGCAGGAACTCGGCGGCCTGCGCCGGCGTGTGCTCCGCCGCTTGGAAGACAGCCAAATCGAACTCAAAGACGGCGCCGCGTTGCCCATGCCCGTTACCAGCATCAGCCAAACCGGCGGCAGCGCCGTCATTGATAGCGACTTCCACAAGGTCGCCGAGGAATACCGCCCCCTGCTCAATGACTACTACCGCAGCCTTGACCGCAAAGATTGAGCCGGCTGCCGCAATAATAGACGGATTGGGCGAACCAGCCCGCAAAAAAGCAACCGAGTTAGCGAAGCCCTCTACAAGGAGCCTCCATGGACCTGCGCCCCTATCTTGATGACTTGGAAGCACGCCTTGACGACGAGGTGGAAACAGCCTTGGCCGATGACTGGTCGGCATTCTGCGCCGGCAAGTTCCGCGGCGACATCTTTTCCCCGCGCCGACGGGCGGCGGCGAAGCCCACGTTGAGCTGGCCGTCGCCGCGGGTCAACGCCGCGCTGGAGGACTACAAGCAAATGGCTTTGCAGCAGCTTGCAGCCTGCAGTTCACAAATCGCCCAGGGCAGCGGCGCCATGCTGACGGTCCGCTCCAACTACGGCACCGGCATCATGCCGATGCTCTTCGGCTCCGAGCTCTTCATCATGGACGACCGCCACAACACCCTGCCCACCACGGTCCCCCTTGCCACCGATGACGACAAATTGCGGCGGCTGCTGGACGGCGGCATGCCCGACCTCCGCCAAGGCCTCGGCGAAAAAGTCTTCACCATGGGAGAATTCTATCACGAGCTGTTCGCGCCCTACCCGCGCATCCGCCGCTACGTCAATGTCTATCACCCGGATCTGCAAGGCCCCATGGATGTCTATGAGCTGTTGCGCGGTTCAGCGATGTTCCTGGACCTCATGGATAACTCTGACTTGGCCCACCAAGTGCTGACGCTGATTACCGACACCTATGCGGCTTTCATGCGCAAGTGGCTCGCGCTCCACCCCTATACCGCTCCGACCTCATGTCACTGGGGCATGATGCAGCCCGGCTGTCTCATGCTGCGTGACGACTCGGCCATGAATCTCTCACCGGAAATGTTCGACGAGTTTATCTTCCCCTATAACCAGCGGCTGTTGAGTGATTTCGGCGGCGGCGCCGAGCATTTCTGTGGTCGGGGCGAGCATTTCATACCCTCGCTTTGCCGTTTGGCGGGCCTGGGCGCCATCAATCTGTCGCAGCCGGAATACAACGACATGGAACTGATCTTCCAACACAGCATAGACCGCGGCATTCTCATCATCGGCCTGCGTCGCGACGCCGCCGAAGCGGCCCTGCGCAACGGTCGCACTCTGCACGGTCGCGTCCACAGCCCATAAGTGGACTACGCGGCGCTGGCCGCCGCTGGCCGCCGGCTACTGCTTTCTTGGCGGTGGCAACGGCAGGTTCAACAAGGCCATGACCTTCTTGAGGTCGTCCCACACTTTGAGCTTGTTCTCCCGCTCCAACTGCGGCGAATTGCTGAAGCGAAGGATATACGCGGGATGGAAAGTCGGCATCACGGGGATATCGCCATAACTGAGCCACTGTCCCCGATTCTTGGTGATACCGGTGATGCCCAGTAAATACTGTAAGGGCACAGCCCCCAGCAGGATAATCGCCTCAGGCTTGACCAGCTCAATCTGCCGCCGCAGATAGGGTAGACAGGCGTCCGCTTCCCCTTGTTCGGGATTACGATTGCGCTGTGGCCGGCATTTGACAATGTTGGCGATATACACGCCCTTCGCCGGGTCCTCGCTGTAGCGATCCAACCCCATCGCCGCAATCATCTTCGTTAGCAACTGCCCGGCGGCGCCGACAAAGGGCAGGCCCTGCATATCCTCGTCATACCCCGGTCCCTCGCCAATGAACATCACCCGCGCTTGGCGCTGCCCCTGGCCAAAGACGACCCGATGGCGTGTCCGGCTTAATTCGCAGCGCTCACAAGTCGCGCAAAGTCCCTCCAACGTAGACCAGTCCGCAGCACTTAGATCAAGCGGCGGCGGTACAGGCAGACTGGGCAGGTCAGCAGCAGGACAAGGAGGCGACTGCAACGGGGCGAACACCGGCGGAGCGCTGCGTGCCGGCTCGGCCGCGCCGCGAGTTTCGGGCGGCGCCGGCGCTGCCGGAGTCGCCATCCTGTTTTGGCCTGCGCCCGACATGGGCCTTGCCGGCGTGTTGGCAACCATGCCGCTGCGAGGCATTGTGACACCCGGCGGTCGCACAGCTGCATGAATATTCCGGAGTATGTCCCGGTTCGCCTCGGACAGCCAAACCACCCGCTTACCGCCCGCTTTCAGCGCGGTAAGAATTCGCAGCAATTCATGGCTGATGGATTGACGCATGGTTCCGAAACATGTCGTCGCCTGAAACCCGCAGAGGCGCCCTGCCAACGGCGACTGATTCCTGTCTTGTTCAGATGTTGATGCTGACGCGCCGGTCGCCACTGACGACTTCACCGATAATCGCCGCCACGAAGCCTGTCTGCTGGCAGATGGACATGGCATCTTCCATAGCCGAGGACGGCACAAACCACACCATGCCGATACCCATGTTGAACACGCGATACATCTCGTGGCTTCCAATAGCGCCGGCCTGCTGAATCAAGGAGAAAATGGGCGGCACGGGCATGGCCGATGCCTCAAAACGGGCAGCGACGCCCGCCGGTAGAATCCGCGGCACGTTGTCGTAAAGTCCACCGCCGGTAATGTGGGCGATGCCGTCCAGCGGCAGTCCGGAGGCCATCGCTTCGCGGATCGCGGGCCAGTAACAGCGGTGTGGCTTGAGCAGCACATCACCCACGCTCTCGCCTTCGAGCTCCGGCGGCGTACTGTGAACAGTGTAGCCCCCCTGGTCAAAGAGGGCTTTGCGCGCCAACGAGAAGCCGTTGGTATGCAGGCTGTCAGCACTCAAGCCAATGGCGATGTGTCCGGGCTTGATCTTATCGCCAGTGATGATTTCGTCCTCTTCGACAATGCCCGTGATGCAGCCCACCAGATCGTAGTCGTCGCCATACATGCCGGGCATTTCCGCCGTTTCGCCACCGATGAGGGTGACATTCTGCGCCAGGCAGGCATCGGCGATGCCCTCAAGCACCTCTTCGTACAGAGGCGAACGCAGCTTACCAATACCGATGTAATCAAGAAAATAGACGGGCTCGGCACCCTGCACGGCAATGTCATTGACGCAGTGGTTGACAATATCATGCCCGACACTGCGATGCTTGTTCATCATCGCGGCGACCATAAGCTTCGTGCCGACGCCGTCAATACTGGTGACCAGCACCGGCTTGCGCCAGCGACTCAGATCAATCTTGAACAAGCCGCCAAAACCGCCAATGGGCGCCAGCGCCTCCGGTCGGCGGGTGGCGGAAATCTTCTCTTTGACTTGACCCAGCAATTTGGTCGCCAAATCAATATCTACACCCGCGGCCTTGTAGGCCTCAGACTTGCCTGCTGCGTTCGTGCTCAAGGGCTCTGCCTCCAATTGCGTCTATGAGTGAGTGCAATGAGTCGTCAGTGCGACTCATATCTTACGGAATGGGCCGTAATATACCACCAACAGACGCTTCTTTTGCCCGCCCCGGCGCTTTTTTAACCCGCAGTCAGGTAATCGGTCACTCATTGATAACAGCGATATTGCGAGCATGCTTGCACGCCGTTTGCGGGGTCATGTGCCGCTGCGGGCTGCAAGCCCACAGCACGGTTGCGCCTGCGTGTGCTTGGGTTTTTCGTTTGCGGGGTCATGTGCCGCTGCGGGCTGCAAGCCCACAGCACGGTTGCGCCTGCGTG
>JAAZKQ010000357.1 GCA_012799755.1 Lentisphaerota bacterium
AAGGCGGTATTCCCAGAGGTTGATCAAGCCGTCGTTATCCGAATCGGCCTGCGCCGAGATAGTGGCCTGGCCATTGCTGACAATGCTCCACACCTCGACAAACCACTCAGGCAAGCCATCGCCATCCACGTCGTCGTTGCCCTTGAGGGCCTTGGCGCCCGCGCTCGTAACGGCGCCGACGGCCGGTTTCAACCAATAGTTCTTATCGCCCAGTTGCGCGTAGTCTTCAATATGGCTGCCGCCATCGTCGAAACGATAGTAGGCTTGCAGGCTCGCGGCGGCCGGCACCGGCACCAAGCTGTCGGCAAAGGCCTCGATCTGGTCGGCGCTGCGGGCCGCCGTCCAGAAGCGGACTTCGTCCACCATGGCGCCGGCGATGGCGCCCGCCCCACCCAGCTCGGCCTGCTTCACGATAGAGCCCAGATCAAAGGTCGCAGTGACAACGTCACCCATGACCGACAGAGCGTCGCGATAGAGACGGAAGCTGCCGTTGGCCGGCTCCCAGACCACCGCCAAGTGCGTCCAGACATTCTGCTCCAGGGCGGGCGTGGCATTCTTGCCACCGACGCCGGCAATCACATCATTGCCATTGGTCCGATACAACTCGGCGATGGGTGCGCTATCGTCCAAGCCAAGGCGGAAGCCATAGCCCGTCGCGCCCCGTACCTCAAACAGCCATTTCTCACCATCGGCGACGTCATCGGCCTTTACCAGCATTTCCAGCGTGAACGCGCCGGCACCGACCGCAAAACGCTCCGCCCGCGGCAACTTGTAGGCGCCCTTGCCCAAATCAAGCGCCTTGGCCGACGCCTCGGCATAGCGGTAGGGCTTCGCGGCGACGTTGGGACTGTAGGCCTCCGTCACCAGATTGCCATTGGCATCAACCACCACGGCCTGCGGATGCGTCGGCGAGCTGCCGAAAGCGACTTCCACGCCGTCCACAACACCGTCGTTGTCCGTATCGGCCACCATCGGATCAGTACCCCACTTCTGCTCGTCAATGCTGCTGAGGCCATCCGCATCGGGATCATAGGCCATATCTGGGATCGGCTGACCAACAGCATCCTTGTAGCTGTAGTTCTTGGTCGGATCGGTGCCAACCAGGTATTCGTAGTAGTCATTGAGGCCATCGCCGTCAAAGTCGGTGTAGCCATTGACCGGGCCGGGACCAGCGGTGGTCAAATCGCCGAAGTACTTGTATTCCCACCAGTCGGCAATGAGATCGCCGTCGCTGTCGCCATCAAGGTACTCCCTGTAATCGTCGTAATCTTTGAATTTGGCTTTGCCGTCAGCGTTGACGCCTTCAAGCGTCGCCGCGGCGGCCTTGCAGGTCTTCACAGCCTGGCTGTCAATCTTGGAGCCCGCGAAGGAACGCGTGGCATCCTCGGCAGTCTGGCCACCATCGTCAAAGCGGTAGTAGGCCGCCAGATTCGCCCAGGCGCTCTCGGTCGCCGCCGTGCGGAACATGTCACGCGCCGCCGCCAGCTGCGCCGCCGTGCGGGCGCTGTTCCAGATGCGGACTTCATCCAGCAACATGCTCAGGCCGCCGGTTGCATTCTGCCCCAGCAGCAAGTCGCCCTTGTTGCCGGTCGTGTACTTGGCGCCATCAACAGTGATCGTCTGGCTGTACTCAACGCCATCAACGCTGACCAGCGCTGTCGCATCCGTACGCGCCGTGCCATTGGCACTGATGACCACGGCCACATGCACCCACTCGTCCGTCAAGGCGCCAAAGTCCACCGGCAAGCCGGCAAAGGTAGCTATGGCAAGAGTCGCCGTGCTGCCGGCCTTGCGGAAGCGAACCGTCAGTTTTCCATCAACCAAGCCGACCCAGAAGTCGCTTTCCTGGACGTCCACGCTGGCCGTCTTCTGCACGAAGGCGCCGCTATCAGGAGAACCGGCATCGAGCTTGTACCAGAATTCAATGGTCAGAGGCTGTGCCGGATCAATCTGGCTGTCAAACTCCTTCACCTGCGCATAGGCGCCATCAGCACTCAAATCCAGAACGCGGTTGATTAGCGGCGAGTAGGGATCGTGGGCATCCGTGCCCGCAAGCACCTCAGCACCGTCTGTCTCGCCGTCGTCATCGCTGTCCGGATTGTCCGGATGCAGACCCAGCGTCTGCTCTTCGCCATTCGTCAGGCCGTCCTTGTCCGTGTCATCCAGGGAGTCGAGGTCGTCGAAGGCCGGGGGGTCGCTGATGGGATTCCACGGATCACTGCCGGCCAGGAACTCGTAGAGTTCGCTGAGGCCGTCAGAGTCGCTGTCGCCTTGCGCCCCGTTAACGCCGAGCAGGCCGCCGAAGTACAGGTATTCCCACCAGTCGGCAATGAGGTTGTTGTCCGTATCCACGAAGTCGAGCTCGCGGTCACATTCCACGAACTTCACGGTGGTGGCGTTCGAGAATACGCCGGCGCAGGCGAGGTTGGGCAGTTCATAGCCCGCCACATAACTGATGTTCTCGACGAAGTTCTGGGCCGTGGCGCCGCCGTCCTCAAAGTTGGCATAGAGCGCCAAATTCGGGAACATGGCGGGATCAAGCAGCGCGTCGCGGAATATCGCGATCTGCTGAGCTGTGCGCACGCCCGACCAGATGCAGAGATTGTCAATCTCAAATGCCGTATCATCGCCAACAACCACGGCCGTGCCGGCGCTCGCCGGAACCTCGCCATAGGCGCGTGCCTTGGTGCTGACCTTCTCAACCAGTTGCGTGCCTTCACGCTGCGCCAAACGCAGGGTGAGGATCGGCGACGTGCCGGCCGTGTAGGTCGCGGCAATATGCGTCCAGCCGCCAGCAGCAGCCGGCACCGCGCTCTTCAGCGCCTGCCCGCCAACCGTGAAGGTCACATAGCCCGTGACATCCACCGCAATCTGATAATGCGGCGCCACTCCGGTCGTCGAAGCCTTCTGCAGCAACAGGCCCGGAACAATCGGGTTGGCGAGCTTCACCCAGAACTCGACCGTAAAGCTGCCATTGATTGCCGCGCGATCAGTCGCCGCCGACATGGGCCGGAAGGTCACCGTCTCACCGGCGGGTATCTGCAAGCTCGCGCCATTGTCATACCCGAAGCCAGGTTGCAGGCTATTCCAAGGAGAAGTGCCGGCCGCCAGTTCGTCGTCATCATCATGACCATCGTCATCGCTGTCCGCATTGCCGGGATTCAGGCCCATGAGCTGCTCGTAGCCGTTCGACAGGCCGTCATTATCGGAATCAACCAAGCTGTCATTTTCACCAGCCGCGGCCGGATCAGTCTTGGGCAGCAGCGGATCGGTCCCCGCAAGGTACTCGTAGAGATTGCTCAAGCCGTCGCCATCGGCGTCAGCGAACTCCTCGCCGGCAGCCAGGAGCTGACCGAAATGCAGCACCTCCCACCAGTCGGCAATGAGATTGCCGTTGTTGTCCACAAAGTCGGCCTTGCGCGCCTTGGTCTTGTCGAAGGCCGCACCACCGCTGAAGACACCAGCCAGGGCCAGGTTCGGCACCTCGCGACCAGCCATCAGCACCATGCGGGCAACGTGGTTTTCAGCCGTGCCCGTGCCGGCGACAAGCGCCCCCGAGGGCAAGGTCCGCTGCACGCCGCCATCGTCAAAGCTGGAGTATAGGGCCAAGCCGGCGGCATTGTAGGCAAATACGGCATCGCGGAACTGCGCGATCTGGGCAGCTGTGCGCGCCTGCGTCCACAAGCGCAAATCATCAACATGCCACTCTTCGCCGGCGGCGGCTGGGCCGCTCAGCACGAGGTTGGTGCCCACGCTGGCAGGCACGCTGCCTTGCGCATTGACGCTGGTCACGCGGGCTTCTTCCGCGCCGGCGACCGTCCACGGCGTCACACTCAAGGTCAGGGTCGGCTGTGCGCCGCCGCTGTACACCGCCGCGACATGCGACCAAGTCGTACCAGCCAGAGCAAAGTGGCTCGTGACCTTGTCCGCACCCACCGCGAAGCTCAGCTTGCCATTGGCGGCAACCGACAACTCGTAGTGAGGCAACGCACTTGCCGCGGCGGCCTTGCGCAGAATCGTGCCGCTCTGGCCAGCCGTGTAGCGGAACCAGAATTCAACCGTGAAAGCGCCAGTGAAAGCTGCGGCATCCGTGTCCACATCTTCGGGGCTGTACACCAGCATACCGCCATTCGGGAGCACGACGCACTGCGGCGCATCCTGCACCGGGCTGCGGCTGTCACGCGGATTTGTGCCGGCGGCGACTTCAGCGCCGTCCTTAATGCCGTCATCATCCGTATCCGGATTGGCCGGATTCGTGCCCAGCGCCTGCTCTTCCGCATTGCTCAGGCCGTCGCCGTCATAATCCTCTTCGGCGTCGCTGATGCCGTCGTTGTCGCTATCAGCCAGGATCGGACTGGTGCCCGACAAGTACTCGTAGTATTCGCAGAGGCCGTCATTGTCGCTGTCGAGATATTCCTCGCCGGCGGCCAGGAGGCGACCGAAGTACAGCATTTCCCAGTCATCCGCAATGCGGTTGTTGTTCAGATCGCGGATTTCCACTTCGCGCACATCGGTGGAGAAATCAACCTTCGCAGTGTCATTCAGCCAGCCGGCCTGTTCAAGAGCCGGCATGGCGAAGCCCGCCATGAGCTGGGTACTGGCCTTGAAGTCCTCGGCGCTGTAGCTGCCGGCAATACCGGCCGTCTTCGTACCAACGTCATCAAAGCTCGAGTACAGCACCAGGGCCGCGTTGGCGATCATGTCAATCGCGCCCGCGTCACGATTGTCAACTATCTGCGCCGCGCTGCGCGCGCTGTTCCAAATGCGCAATTCATCAAGATGGCCCAGGAAGCCGCCACCGAGGACCAAGGTGGTGCCGGTGGCCTCAGGCATGACGCTGCCAAAGGTCTGCACCGTCATCTCGCTATCCTGAACATTCGCCTGCGCATCCACATAGTACAGACGCAGAGTCATGGCATTGGCAGTAGCATCGTAAATCGCCGCCACATGCGCCCAGGTCAGAGCCGGAATGGCCACCGCGCTGCTGACGCGATTGGCGCCCATCCAGAACACCACCTTGCCAAGGTCCATCTCGGCCTTGAAGAGCGGCTGTGCGCCGGCCTTCACCGCATTCTTGACCAAAATCTGCCCATTAGCATTGTCAGCAGCCGCCTTCAGCCAGAATTCCAACGTGAAGGAGCCAGCAAAGGCCAGCTTGTCGGAAACCTGAGCTTCAGGCCGGTAGGTGACCGTGCCATCAACGGTCTTAAACTGCATGCTGTAGGTGTCAGTGCTCGTACGACTCAGACTGGAC
>JAAZKQ010000358.1 GCA_012799755.1 Lentisphaerota bacterium
ACATGGACATTATGGACACGATGGACGACAACACTTGCCCGCCCGCCGTCCATACTGTCCATATTGTCCATACTGTCCATAGCAGCTGACGGAAACAACGGTTATCAATGAGTGACCGCTTACTTATTTACTGAATTTACTCTTATTCTTCATTGCCAGCTGGCCACTGAGCTCCGGATGGATGGTGACAGCGGGTTGCTCGCTGTTGCCATCGTTGAGGTAGAGAAAGATCGTGCTGTTGCCGAGTTCGTGCCGGCAAACGACGCGGTTGAGGCCATCGCGGGGCGTGACGGTGACGCTGCCTTGTTTGTCTTTGCTCAATGCTTGGCCATTGAGGAAGAGCGCCTTCGCGTTTGAGCGCAGGCGGATGGGACCGGCGGTCGTCGGCGTGAATTCAACGATGGCGGCGAAGGGCTTCTTGAGTTCACGGAGCTTGCGGTCTTTGACGGCGGTGTTGATGAGGCCCACGGCTGCGTCTTGAACGGGGTTGGTTGCCAAGACCTCGACGCCGGGGATGTTCGGCGCATTGCCGGGGATGGACAATACGGCCAGATCATAGTCGTCGGGAACAGGGAAGAACACGAGCGCGCAGTCGCTGACGCGCGCCGGGACATTCGCGGGGGCCGGGGTGAAGAGATCGGCGTAGAGACGACTGCGGCGGCCATTGGCGCTGAAGTCGAGTCTGGCGGCGTAGTAGGCGCGTTGGAATTGGAAGCGAATCGCGCGGTTGGGTTCAGCTTGTTCGGCGGTAAAGACGGCGGATTCACCGGGGGCGAGGGACGCCTTGTCGCTGCGGATGCTCAGCTGCGGCCATTGTGGTGGGAAGAAGAAGGTCGCTTGCAGGTCTTGCAAGGTTTCGGTGCCGTTGTTGGTGACCTTGAAAGACCACTGCTGGGATGCGGGCTGGGTCAGAGCCGCGTTGAGGAAGGGGAACTTCGCGGAGCTGCCGTCTTCCTTGACGACGTCGTAGAGCTCAGGCAGGCCCACGTTGTCGGCGTGAGGAAGCTCAATGAGGTCTTCATGCAGTGTGGCCTGCTCAACGGCATTGGGCTTGGCGCCGCTGACCTCCAGCCATAACGGCACATTGGCACCGAGTTCCTCCGGGCGGAAGCGGGTGATGGTGAAAACTGCGCGATTGCCGGCAATGCGTTTGCTGATGCGGGCGTTGAGGGCTTCGTAACGGTAGGCACCGTAGTCGTTGTGGTTGGCGTACCACCAGTCGGGATTATGGGCGTTGTCGCGGTAGATAGTCTCCAAGTCCTTGATGCCCTGTGGGGTATGCCAGGAATGAATGCCGACGGAGACCGACGGGTGCGCCGCCAATGCCTGGCGATTCTGGAGGATGCCGGCGAAGGACTTGTTGAAGCTGTCAAAGTTGATGTCGCGGTCGCCGGGGCGCAGTGGGAATGACTCGGCCAGGGCCTTTTCGGGGTAGTCGAGGTTGTTGCCGAAGTTGGGATAAAAGGGCTCCGGGGCGCCGATGACGCCGATGGCCTGCAGGACGCGGCCAATATCGTGCTGGGTGTAGCGTTCGGGAGAGGTATAGGCGCAGAAGGGAAGAGCCTCGGTGACGACCGAGGTATTGAGGCGGCTTTCCAGAACAATGCGGTTGTGCATGAATTCGTAGAATTGCCGATTGGGACCGAGGGTGCTCAGGTTGGGGTGATGGACGGTATGAAGACCGATGGTTGAGCCGGCCGCGAGGATGTCTTGCGCGAGCTTGACCTGGTCGTCATTGGCCGAGTTGAAGAAAAAGGTGCCTTTGATGCCGTGGCGGGCTTGGACGGCGTTGGTGCGGGCGTGGCCGAGTGTCGAGTCGTCCCAACGGGCGGAGAAATGCAGGGTGTAGCGGCGCGGCAGCGGTCGTGGCTGCAACTGCGCGGCAGTCGCAGCGGCTGCATCGGGAAAGCTGACCGTGATCTGCTGCTCGTATTCGCGGAAGCCCAGGGGATTGGCAAAGACGGCGCTTGCAGTCATAAGGGCACTCATGAGCAAAGGACGGAAATGAGAGGTGAACGGCATGGAGACTCCTTTTGTGGATTTGCTTTGTGGACGGATTGCAGACAGCCGGTAGTGCCCCTACGGGGCACCATTTTTAGGAGTATGCCCATCCCCAGGCTGAAGCCTGGGGTTAAGCATGGTTAAGCGCCTACGGCGCAAATATTTGCATAACTGATTGATAAGTACCCCATTGAATCGGCAATATGCAATATGTAGCGACGGAAACGATATTTGACAGTGCACACTGGAACCATGGCCATTCCATGAGATCAATCCCAGCCACGACAGCTGGAAGGCTTACTAGTGTTCATCACAAAACTTCGTGCATTAACCAATTTTTATTCACAGACGATTTCGTAGATCATTTGGGCGCCGTCAGGGCTCTTCACCGCCAGCGGCATATTCAGGCCATTGGCGGAGCTGGTGAGTGGGACTTCGGCGAGGCGTTTGCCACCGAGATCGAGCCGGTAGGCGCGGGCCTTGGCGGGTTGAGCCAGTTTGATGCTCAGATTGGCACGGCCATTGCGAACGAGGTGCGGCGTGCCACCCCATTTGAGGACGGTTTGACGTGCGCGTTCGTTGAAGACCATGCCGGTGTTCTGCAAATCGGTGAGGTGGGTGACCAGCAGGCGCTTGCTGCTGCTGATGGGCTCGTTGCTCAGACTGGACACCCAGACGGTGGCGTCCGTGTCCAGGATGTCAATGATCGCCGCGTCCGTGACAATGCGCTGACCGGCCGGGGCGAAACCGCCGGCGGTGCGTGGCGTGTTGAGAATCATCATGTCCCTGGTGGCATCTACGACGAACTGCCCGTTGGTGGACTGGAAGGTCTTGGCGGCAACGTCGGTGATATTGTCCTTGGGCAGCCAGCCTTTCTCTTTGAAGAGGGCGTTGAGTTTTTCACCGGCATCATTGGCGTAGGGATCATTGCTGATATGATTGGCGGCGCGCGGAGAGGTCTCGGAGAAGCCGAAGCTGACATCGGCAGGCACCGGTTGGTCTTTGCTGCCGAGGTGGGTGCCGACTTTGGCAATGACGTTGTAGCCGCTCCAGGGCGGCACCAGCTGGCCGGTGTAGGCGTCGTCCTCGTAGATGTAGTTGCTGTCCATGCTGAGGGCGACTGTGCGCGGCGCCTCGCTCATGTCGCCACGCAGGAAGAGACAGATGATGGCGCGTTCGGCGGCGAGGTTGAGCGGATCGGCGACGACGTCGAAGTAGCCGGCGTGGCGATTTGCTTCGAACATATTCGGGCCGTGGCTGTAGGCGAAGCGCCAGAGGCCGGCCCAGTTCTGCAGGGAGGCCAGGCAGCCCGTGAGGATGCCGCCGACGCCGCGGTAACGCCCCGGACCGGAGTAATTCCATTCCGTGATGGTCATGGGCTTGTCAAGCAGGCGAATGAAAGACGAATAAGTGCCGCCGAGGCGGCCTTCGACGATGACGCTGGTGTTCGGACAGGTCGAAGGCAGCCGCCAGGGCGTGACCAGGAAACGGGGATGGTCAATGTAGAAATGGTCGTCAACGTAGTCGAAGTTGCTGCGGGCGCGCTCGGTCCAGGCGTTTTTGCCGGAGTGATTCATGTCGGTGAAGAGGGCTTTTGAGCCGAGTTCCTCGCGGAGGAAGCTGGTCATGCGCGTATACATGCGTTCATAGAGCTCGTAGATGAACTGATTGTAGACGACTTTGAGTTTGCCGCTGGCGCCGCTATGTGGCAGAGTGCTCATGGGCTCGGGCACATCCATGTCGAGCGCGGCCTTGCGTTCGGCGGCGCTGGGATATTTGCGGAAAAGCCATTCATTCCAAGCGTCGAGGTACTGCTGGACCAATCGGTCTTGGAAGGCGCCGCGGAGGGCGTTGTCAATATTGCCTTCATTGACCATGGCGAGCAGGGGCATGGCCGGATCATCAATGTAGCGCAGGCCGGTGTGGGGATTGACGTGGCCGAAGAAATTGCGCGCGAAGCTCTTCCAGCTGTTGAAGGCATTTTCATTGACAGCGAGGAGGCGTTTGAACTCGTTCATCTCAATGAGCCCTTCTTCGCCGGGGTAGATTTCGGCGGCGCGGACATGGCGGGAGACATAGACATCGGTGGTGGCGTAGATGCCGCGTTTTTTGAGGGCGGCGAAGAGATAGTCAAAGGCGGCGAGGCGCTTTTCGTCCAGGATGGTGGAGTCCTTGGGGTCGCCTTTGCCGAGCAGGGGATTTTCGTGATGGTGGTAGCGGACCGTATTAAAGCCGATGCGGGCCAGGCGGTCGGCGATGATGTCGCATTGCTCCGGCGTGAGAATGTGGGCCATCATACAGAAATTGACACCGTAGAAGCGCTGGGGCACGCCGGAGCGACCCTCGAATTCAAAGTTTTGGCCGACAGCCTTGAGCCAGCCGTGTTTGCCGGCGGGCGCGTCAAGATTGACGACCTTGGTGAAATCCAGCGCAGAGCCTTGTTCGATGTCAAGGATGGTATTGAGTTCGATCCAGTCCTCATTGGCGACCATGGTGACGGGGTAGTCGCGATCAATGGTGTAGGGTTCCGGGAAAGTCACCTTGACATTGAGGGTGTAGTTCTGGCCGCCCTTCCAGCCGTAGGTACTTTCGCCGGAGATTTGTCCTTCGGCGGGATTGACGGCGCAGCGCAGCTCAATGTGGTTGTGGTTCCAGCGGCGGTTATCCTGGATGAGGAGAGTGCGTTGTGGGTCGAGATTGATCTTGATCGGCCCGAGCGTTGAGTCGAGGACCAAATCGCTGGTGATGGCGCGGTTGATGTGCACGGAATTGCCGAAGAGTTCGGGGATCACGCCCTGTTGATCGCCGAGTTGGTATGGCCGACCGGCGATGAAGGGCAGATTGACATAGAACGCGCTGTAGATGGCGTTGGCGTCCATGTCTTGGCGAGGTGTGAAGACGTAGCGCAGTTCCAGGCTGCGTTCATCGGGTTGCGAGTAGGTCATGGTCAGGTCAATGATTGGATCGCCCTTGGCGCCGGAGAAGGACTTGATGGTTGTGGCGCTCAGGTCGGGGTTTGGATTGAAGTCAGTGGTGAAGGATCGCGCCGCCCAGCCGGGCGTGAAATGACCGGCGGCGATTCTGCCGACATCGCGTCCGTCAGCTTGTACCAGGCAGTTGCCATTGGGATCAATTAATACAGTCCATTCCGCGCAGACGGTCAAGGCGATGCAACAGGCAAGGGCGATGAGACGCTTCATGATGTTCCTCGTGGGCAATTGGCTGGTGTGTATGTAGGTGGGGCGAAGGTAAAACGCCTGCCGGCAAGGCAGGGGCTACAAGGTCAAAAAACGCAAAGCCGGCCGTGCTTATTGGGCTGTTGGTAACCGGTCACCGATTGATAACAGGCATTTTTTATCCGCAGATGACGCAGATTAACGCAGATTATTTTTTGAGAGTAGGCTGCTTGGTGTAGGAAGGCCGGCGTGTTTGCGTTTTCCTGTCGCCTCTTTGGTTTTCAGCGCTGAAGGCGCAAAACATACCAGCCCAGGGCAAGCCGCGCTGAAAGCGCGCGTCGCCCTGGGTGGAGCGTCCCTCCGACATTGCACCCTGCAAGGGTGCGTAGTAAACACGAAAGATGGTTTCCATCGCAAGGTAACAGAAAACAGCCAATTATCAATCGGTGACCGGTTACTGCAAGAGATTGAAAAAATAGCGCGGCAACTGGCAATGTTTCCCAAGTCATTCAAGTTATACGCATGCGGGACGTGCGCGGCGCTTATTGACGGCGGCGGCGTCTCTCGCAGACAGGCCAACGCTGTTTTGCGCTGTTCAAGCAACAAAAACGATAAGATACATCCGGCAAGGAGATAGACAACATGTCACGCTTTGACCAGCGGGAGGCGAATGAGTTGCGCCCGGTGTCCTTTGTTCCTCATTATCAGCGTCATCCCCTTGGATCGGTGCTGGCTTGTTGCGGCAATACCCGGGTCATTTGTGCGGTGTCACTTGAAATGGCCGTTCCCCGCTGGATGAAGGAGCAAAATGTCGCCGGCGGCTGGATCACCGCTGAATACCAGATGTTGCCGTCAGCGACGTCGCAGCGTACAGAGCGCGAGGTCATGCGCGGCAAGCTGTCCGGTCGTTCAGCTGAGATTCAGCGTCTCATCGGTCGTTCTTTGCGGGCGGTGGTTGATCTGGGCAAATTGCCGGGTATGACTCTGCACGTTGACTGTGATGTGCTGGACGCCGACGGCGGCACCCGTTGCGCGTCCATTACGGGCGCCAGCGTCGCATTGGAACTGGCGGCAGCCAAGCTGCTGCAAGACGGTCTGATCAGCGAGTCGCCGATTATTTCCCGCGTTGCGGCGGTCAGCGTGGGCATGGTCAATGGCGAGCCCCTCTTGGATTTGTGTTACCAGGAAGACGCTGCTGCCGAAGTGGATATGAATGTGGTCATGACGGACGGTGGGCGCTTTGTCGAATTGCAAGGCAGTGGCGAAGAGGCGTCCTTTTCCGAAGACGAGCTGGCGGCTATGCTCAAGTTGGCCAAAAAGGGCTTGAGCGAGATTTTCGCCGTCCAGGCCAGTGTGGTGCAACAGGCCGGCCGCTGAGCCGGCAGAGAAAGAGACGGCGCTATGACAGAGAGCGGCACACAACTCAACATGACGGCTCGGATTTGTTTTGGACTCCTGCTCCTGATTGCATCTCCCGTTATCCGGGCTGCCGCTGCCTTTCCCCTGAGGATTCACGCCGGCACCATTGAGCGAATGGAGCGGCTGGAAGTGCCGTTGGCCTTCGTCAAGCTCAGTGAGGCCGTGGCGGCCGGCGACATGAGCGCCCCTGATATTGTCCCCGCCTGGCTACGCGAGGAACGGTCAGCGCCGGATGGGCAGGTTTACGTGGTTTTTACCATCGCTGTTTTGCCTGACCGCAGTCTCAGCCGTTTCGACTACGCGCTTGCCGCCGATGGACAGCAGTACCCATGCTTGGGACTGGCGCTTGAATCGGCCAATGTCTTTGATGAACGACGCATCGAACAACGCGGCGCCGGCATCGTCAAAATGGCTTTCGCTTGTCCCGCAAGCGCCGGCTCCGCCAGTTTGGTCAGTCGTTATCCGGATTTGCCGTTAAGCGACGTCAAGGACATCGTGCTCATTGAAAAAGCACCCGAACCGGAAGCTGCGCCGGTCACCGACGGCACGCCCGCCGCCGCCGAGGACGCCGCCGCTGCGCCCGCTGAAGGCACGCCTGCTCCTGCCGCCGAGGATGCCGCCGAGGATGCCGCCGCTGCGCCTGCACCCGCGCCCGAAGAAGCCGCGCCCGCGCCGGCAGCGCCTGCACCTGAAGAAGCCGCCACTGCTCCCGCGCCCGCGCCGGCACCCAAGCCGGCTCCGAAGCCGAAGCCCGTTGATGACATCTTTACCTTCTGACGTTTTTGTCCCGCTGGTCGCCGCTGTTGCACGTCGTTGGCGCGCAACGCGGGGTGTGGCGCAGGGGGCGTTTATTTTCCCGGGTGGCTGTCACTCGGACAGGCTCTGTGTCATAATCGGTTGCTCCTTACGCTGACCGATTACCCTTTTTTCATGCATTCGCTTAACGGTATGCAAGGATAATGCGCAACAGCTTCCGGCAATTTTTGTTCGTGCTGGTTGGCTTGGCCATCATGTTATTGCTGGTTTTGGGCAGTAGTAACACTGGTCGGCGTTTGGCTCTCAGCGCGGCCACGCCCTTTATCTATGCCTGGCGCGGCGTTGAGCGCGGTGCGGCGGCGGCGATTGGCTGGCTCATGCCCGGTGAGGACTCCCGGACGCGTGAGTTGCTTGAGGCTCGTACGGCCTTGCGCCTGGCACAGATTGACGCGGCGGCGACGGAGGGCCTGCGGCGGGAAAACAACGAATTGCGCGCCCTGTTGAGCCTGCCGGATTTTCCTGGCTGGCGTGTGGTCGCGGCGCCGGTATTGACACGGGATCCCGCCACGTGGAACCTCGGTTTCACCATTGGCCGCGGCGCGGCGGACGGCATCACGGTTGGCGCCGTGGTCATGAGCGGCCCGGCAGTGCTGGGGCGGGTCAGTCGCTTATATGAGCACAGCGCGGAGATCGTGACCATCGCCTCACCGGCCTGTCGCTTCAGTGTCGTCGTGGCAGGCACGCCGGCGACGGGCATACTCAGCGGCCTCGGCGCCTTCAGTACCCGCAGTACGCCACTCTGTCAGGTTGATTTTTTGCCTCGCGATGTACAGGTTACGCCGGGACAACAGATTCTCAGCTCGGGGCTTGGCGGCTGGATGCCTGGCGGCCTGGTCATCGGCAATGCCATTGTCACTGAAAGCGGCAACTGTACTACCATTATTGACCACGCCCGGGCGCAGTTGACCGTTGCGCCGCTGGCGGATTTCAGTACCATGCGTTTTGTGGCGGTCATCTGTCCCTTGCCGCGGGCGCCTTAGTTGCATCCCACTAAATCGAAAGGACCTCAGCATGCTCTTTCAGACACCAGGATCGTTTGTGATTGGCTGCAATTACTGGGCGTCGCACGCCGGTACCAACATGTGGAAGGACTGGCGGCCGGACGTTGTTGCCAAGGACTTCGAGATGCTCGCCGAAAATGGCCTGCAAGTCGTCAGGGTTTTCCCCCTCTGGCCGGATTTTCAGCCGTTGAAGCAGCTCTATGGCGGCGGCGGTCGCTGCATCGAAGTCCGCCACGGTGAAAATCCCTGGCCGGACAATGAGCTCGGCCGCAGCGGCATTGATCCGGTCGCCATGGCACGCTTTCAGGAGCTGGCTGATCTTGCCTTGGAGAAGGGCTTGCGCCTGGTGGTCGGATTGGTCACGGGCTGGATGAGCGGTCGCTGGTTCGTGCCGCCGGCGCTGGAGGGGCGCAATCCCCTGAAGGACGCCGTGGCCATAAAGTGGGAAGTGCGTTTCGTGCGCACCTTTGTCAAGTATTTCCAGAAGCATCCGGCGATTCATGCCTGGAATCTCGGCAATGAATGCAACGTCATGGGCGCGCTGAGCGATTCGGCGGAAGCCTGGGTGTGGACGGCGATGATCGTCAATACCATCAGGGCCGTTGACAGCACTCGGCCGGTGGTGTCAGGCATGCACGGCCTGAAGGTATCGAGCGCCGGCGGCAACTGGCTGATGGAAGACCAGGGCGAGCACTGCGACGTGCTTACCACGCATCCGTATCCGCGCTTCACGCCGCTCTGTGATCTTGATCCCCTCAACTCCCTGCGCTCCTGCCTGCATGCCGTTGCCGAATCGCGTCTCTACGCCGATTTGGGCGAGGCGCCCTGCCTGGTGGAGGAAATCGGCACCCTTGGCCCGATGTATGGCGAGGAGGCCACCGCCGCCGCCTATATCCGCACGGTGCTCTTCAATGCCTGGGCCGCCGATTGCCGCGGGCTGCTTTGGTGGTGCGGCTTTGAGCAGCTGCACCTCGAACAGGCGCCCTATGACTGGCATGTTCTCGAACGCGAACTCGGCCTCTTCCGAGGCGACGGCAGCCCCAAACCCGTGGTCAAGGCCATGGGCGACTTCCGCCGCTTTCTGGACGATCTGCCCTTTGAGGAGCTGCCCAAACGCCTGATTGACGGCCTCTGTCTGGTCACCGCCGGGCAGGACAACTGGGCGCTATGCTACGCGACCTATGTGCTGGCGCGGCAGGCCGGCGGCGAGCTGAGTTTCCAGAATGCCGGCACCTCAGCGCCGTTGGAGGATGCGCCCCTGTACGTCCTCGCCGGTCTCAACACCCAAGGCTACATGAGCCGCCGCCGTTGGCTGGAGTTGCTGGACAAGGTCGCCGCCGGCGCCACCTTGTATATGTCGCTGGATGACACGCTTATTCCCGAGGTTGAGAAGGTCATTGGCGCCTCGGTCGTCAGTCGCAGTCGGCGCCAGCAGAACGGGCGCTTGCGGAGCTGTGACGGCGCGGCGGTCGCCTTGGATTTGCCCATCGCCGCCGGCAGCGTCCGTTACAGCTTGCGGGCAAGCGAGGGGACGACGGTGATGGCTCGCGAGGACGACGGCAACCCCGTTCTCATCTGCAGCGATTACGGCAAAGGCCGCATCATTACCCTTGGCGTACCCATGGAAAAAAGCATGGCTACGACTCCCGGAGTCTACACTGGCGACAGCGCTTGGCCTTTCTGGCGGCTCTACCGCTGGCTCTTTGACAGCGTTGGCAGCAAGCGCGCCGTTCAGAAGCAGCAGCCCGAACTGCTGTTGAGTGAGCACCCGATGAATGCTCACACGCGGGTGTTGGTGGTGGTCAATGCTTCGCCGCAGGACATTTGCGACGAGTTGCAGCTTGAGGATGGCTGGCTGCCCAGTGACGCCAAGCCCTTGCGCGGCGCGCGCGGC
>JAAZKQ010000359.1 GCA_012799755.1 Lentisphaerota bacterium
CAGCACGGCGGTCTGTAGTGGCGCAAGCGCAACGGCGACTTTGCCGGGCTCGCCGGCGACACCGCCGGCCACCACGTCATGCTGTCCCTGACGGAGCGATACCAGGCGCGGCGCGGCGCCCGACGGCAAAGCCGGCACGCCCGGGCAGGCCTCAAGCCAGATAGCGGCACGCAGCGGCGCCTTGCCGGGATTGCGCAGCGTAAAGAGCAGCTCGCCGGCATTTTCGCCCGCAACCAACTCGCCGTAGCGTTCGATCAGCAGCCCGGGCGTGTCGCTACGCATGCCGGTTTCGGGTTGCCAGCCGGCCTTGTTGAGGCGACGGACCAGCGGCACGGCTTCCTTGAAAAGCTCGCGGTCGCGTTCACACTGGGAGTTGCCCCGGAAATACCGCCGCCATTTGGCGTAACCGGGCGCTTCTTCGCCGCCAATAGTAGAGACACCGGGGTAGAAGCCATAGAACAGCTGGTGATCAATATACCAAACCACTTCCTGTTGGCTGAGCGCCGGCACCGGCCGGTTGAAATTGCCCTCCTGCAAGAGATTGCAGACCGGGCGCCGATATGCGTAAAAGCGCTTGACCGCGCAGTCCTCGTCTCGCTGGATGTTCTCCATCTGGCGCGAGCTGCCGAAACTGCCGACCTCGCTGCCGAAAACATCAACCAGCGGCGCGTGAAAACGGTGCGAGATGCCGAATAAATTGCCATGCAGAATCTTGCTTTCGGCATGCAGACGCTTGCCCAGCCAACGCACAAAAGCCAGTTGATGCTGTATGCCATCAATCCCTGGACGAGCATGAACAGTGTCAAAGCAAAGACTACCCCGATGTGCCGCCAGGTGTTCAGGGCGGACATTGAAGAAATTCACGGCAAAACCGTAGCTTAGCGAGTCCAGGTACACGCCATCAGCAGTGCCCATGGCGGGCGCCAGCTCGTAGTCCCAGCAGAGGCCCGCGCGGTTCGGCTGCGGCAATGCCGGGTCGGAGTTGGTGCGCCACCAGTGACACCAGATACCGTATTTATCAACGGCAAAGGGATGTTCGCCCTCCGGCGTCAGCGGCAGAGAATTAAGCGCGGCGCGGGCGGCAATATGCCGCGGCGCATGGAACCAAGTCGCCGTAGACTCCGTATCGGCGGCCCAGTCTTCCAGTTGCTTCAGGCGCTCGGCCACCGGCGGCAGCTCGGCAGGGCTGTTGGCATCTGGAAACCTTTGCCGCATGCCCCAGGCTTCAGTATAAGGCAGAATGTACAATCCCAGTTCGCGAGCACGGCGGACCTCGCTCTCCTTGAAAACGCGACCCGCCGGCGCCTCCCAAAAAGCCAGACCGAAGTCTTCGGCGCGATCAGGCAACTGGCTGGGCGGAACCGGAAAGAGCCACAAGCCCTCGCGCTCCGGCGTCGTCCGCGGCTGGAATGCGTCCGCAAACATGGCGTAGTAGCGCCGTGCAGCCGAACGAAAGCCCCAGTGCCCTTGGAACGGGAAAATCAGGAACGACAGTTCTGCGGACGCGCTGCGGCCATCCATCGGCAACATGCCGACAGGCCACTCCGTCGTGATACCGTCGCTGCTGATGCGACGACATTCGATCACGGCGTCCGTGAATGCCGTGCCCATGGCCAAGCCGCGGCCATTCTTGGACAAAGCGCTGAAGGGATACATGGACACTGAATGGCCGCTCATGGGACTGACATTGGCGTAAATCGTGTCGGACGCGACCAGCTCATCGCGCCGCCAATCACGGTGCCAGGTCCAGTCATTGAAAGCGACGGGCAAGGTATAGCGCACGAGAATCGCTCGCGGGCGCGGCGGCGTGGCGCGGTCAATCAGCTCGGCCTGCACGCGCACGCAGTCATCAGCCGTCGCGGTGAACTTCGCCTGTAAAGCGATGTTATGCTCGCTGCTGAACCAGTCGAGCTCAACAGCGTCTGCGACCTGCCGGCACTGCCGCTGATCGAAGCGCAGGGGCTGCGTCGTCACCCGGCCGGTTTGCGCAATACTGAACTCGCTGACGTCTGCGTGAGTGCCGCGCCACAGGCAGATTGCCACCGACAGGGCCTGAGCGCCGGTCGGCATCTGGTAGGGGTAACGCATCTCTCGCCACTCGCCAATGGCCTCGGGCACAAGCTGATTTTTGTAGTGCGTACGACTGTAAGGCGAGTAGGTCCAGCCGGGCGCCGCCGCTACCTTCTCGGTGATATCATTGCCATTGACGTCAAAAACGCGTAAATAAACAATGTAGTTTGACACGCCATCCGGTATGCGGCCACGCCAGCTGATGACGCAGTTGCTGCCCGGCGCCATCTGCAGCGGCTCAGCCATCTCCAGGCCATGCCCGAAGCGCTCCGTGCCGCCGACACGCACAAAGGGGCGGCCCTCTTCCACGAGGCATTCAGCCCCGATAGTCCCGTCACGCTTGCCGTAAGTCACGGGCTTCCACGGCAGATCATCAGCGCCGAAGGCATTGCGGTAGAGCAGCTCAGGCTCAGATGTCCGCTCCGATCCCACATAGACCACGCCGTCAAAACCGCCCGAACCGCGCAGCGACAGTTCATCGCCGGCAAGTCGCAACGCCTGCAATGTGCCGTCAGTCGCAAAAACCATGCTCATGGCGCCGGCTTGCAGCGCAGCTTGCGCAAAGGCCCCACCTGCTGCCAGCAAAGACATCATTCCCAACGATAGCCAACAACGCAGTTTCATGTTCATAGTCTCCAGCAAAAGGATGAGTGGAAGATGGCGCCGAGCGTAGGCAAGACGCCACGTTGCCACGGCAGCGCGGCAACAACGGAACGAGTCAATATACAGCCGTCATGTAGCGAACAAGGCAAAAAGAGGAAAAAATACCGCGCGGCAGTAAACGGTCACCGATTGATAACTATGTTCTTGCGAGCCGCGGCGCCACAGGTACCTTGACCTCGCAGCGGCACATGACCCCGCAAACGAAAAGCCCAGGCACACGCAGGCGCCAACCGTGCTGTGGGCTTGCAGCCCGCAGCGGCACATGACCCCGCAAACGAAAAAAACAAGCACACGCAGGCGCCAACCGTGCTGGGG
>JAAZKQ010000360.1 GCA_012799755.1 Lentisphaerota bacterium
ATACGTGGGACGCCGAGAATCGTCTGGCGGCTGTGCATATTGACCAGCCCAATGCAGTTTCCGGCGCCGTATGCTGGTCAGTTTTCTATGATTATGATGCACGGGGAATGCTTTGCGGTTACACCCGCGAACGGCGACAGAACCAGCTTGTCGAGCGTAGCCGTTATCGCTTGGTGATGACGCCGCCTGAGCCTGGCGGCATGCCGGTGCTGCTTGAATGTCAATTGCTGGAAGGCACGGCGGCTGAGTCGCTGCAGTCTTTCATTCACGCCGGGCAGCCGCTGGCGCGCTATGGCGCCGATGGCCTGGTTTGGCAATACGCCGGCGACCGTCTTGGCACGAAGAGCAGTGAGCGCTCCGGCGCCATGCAGGTGCGTCAGGGTTACGACGCGCATGGCGTAGCGCTGCTGCCTTCGCGAGAAACGCCCAGCCATGGTTTTACAGGTGAATGGCAGGACCCGGTCACGGGCTTAGTCTATCTGCGCAGCCGCTTTTATGCGCCCGACATGGGGGTATTTATCTCCCGCGACGCCCATCCGGGCGAGCTCAGTCAGCCCATGAGCCTGCATAAGTACGTCTATTGCCTCAACGACCCAGTGAACCGTTGCGACCCCAGCGGCTGTTTTTCCATACTCGGCACCTTGATGAGCATATGCTCCGCCCTGGGCCATACCTACAAAGTTGCCTTTGCCTATCGTAAGCCCTTGAGCATCGCGACCGAACTGTACTTTGGGCTCTTTTCCCTGTCCGATTTCATGGCTCGCGATGCGGAAAAGAACAATGCGACGGTCGTTGTGCATGGCGTCGCGCCGCACTTTCCGGGCTATTCCAAGGCTCTGACCGATGGCCTTGAGAAACGCATTGACAACCAGGACTATTACGAATTTCTCTGGTCGGGGTTCACCTTGGGTATCATTCCCTGGTATCCCAATCCGCTCCAGCACGATATCGCCAAAGCCAGTCTGCGCAGTTGCCTGCTGGAGATTAAGCAGAAGGGCTACCGGCATCTGTCACTGATCGGTCATAGCTGGGGCACGGTGTTGTCGCTGGATGCTCTTGAGCATCGCGATTCATCTCTTCACAGCTGGGTGACCATGGGCTCGCCGCTGCCGAAAGTCACACCGCGTTTCTCTTTCTATAACTGGCTCAATGTCTTTTCGGCTTCCGATCCCGTGGTCTATTTGATGATTTCGCCCTTCTTTCGCCCCCTTGATGGGGATTTGGAGCCGCTTTTTATGCAGGATTTCCTGGTCGAACAGCATGGCGTCGGCGAGCTGCCGCTCCTCGAAGCGCATAGCTGTTACTGGACAGACTACATGACCATCAAGCAGATCGCAAACCTGTTGAAAGTGCAATAAGCACAACGATTTATTTGTAGCCCTTCCAGCTGATAAAAGACATACAAAATTAGTAATCGGTCACTCTTTGACAAGGTGGACCTCGTGGGCAAGCACCTGTTTCCAAGACTATTCGTGCGCAGAAGGCTTGATGTCCGTAGCCAGGTTCAGGAGGAGGAAGACGATGGCTTCGTTGGCCACCCAGCCGGAAGCTTCGCGGGCGAGATCAATTTTCCCAAGTACTTCTTCGGCCAGGGGCGCCATCTGCCGGCACAGTTCTGGATCGCGGGAGAGCAGGGCGCACTGCCATGAAATCAGCGGGGCGCGGGCGCAAAGTCCGGAATAGGATCGGCGGCGCTTGTCCCAGGACATGGGCGGGGAGTACTGGTTCTGCTCGTAGAGATTCCACAGTTCGCGGACGGTCCGGGGCTGGCCGGGTTCCAGGCCGAGGGTGCCCAGGAATTCGTGAATCTGCTCTTGGGGGAGG
>JAAZKQ010000361.1 GCA_012799755.1 Lentisphaerota bacterium
CTTCCAGCCGCTTTCGGACACGCCCCGCCAGCAGCACCAGTCACCGAACAACCCAAGCCAAGGTACCCCGGCCGCCCCGCCCAGCGCAGCCCCCTCACAATTTGATCTTCACCTCGGCGTTCTTCTCAGCGGACTTATAGAGCGCGTTGATGATTTCCATGATAAGCACGCATTCCTCGGGTCGGGCGATGGGCTCCTGATTCTTGCGGATGCACTCGGTATAGTGCAGACATTCGGCCATGCCCCAAGGGCCTTCGGGCTTGAGCTTCGCTTTGCTGTCCAGCGACGTGCCATTGAAATCCTGGAAGATGCTGACCTGCCCGCGCTCAATCTTCAGGCCGGCCTTGGTGCCATAGAGTTCCACGTAGCTGTATTCACTCTCGATATTCGACGCCCAGCTGAATTCCAAATCAAGGGTGCAGCCATTTTCGTAGCGCACGAAGCCCACTGCGAGGTCCTCGACATCGTAGGTGCCGGTGTAACCGCTGGCCTTGGGATTGAAGGCCTGTCCATCAGCGAACTTGCTGTAGGTCTGGCCGCTGGCCGTGACCGGCTTCGGGAAACCCATGATGTAGTTCGACACGTCAATGAAATGCACGCCGAGGTCAATCAGCGGCCCGCCACCGGATTGCGCTTTGGTCGTAAACCAGCCGCCCTTGCCCGGAATGCCGCGGCGGCGCTTCCAGCCACACTTGGCGTGGTAAATCTCGCCCAGCGAGCCGGCCTCCACAAAGGCCTTGGAAAATTGCGCCCAGTTCGTGAAGCGGTTGTTAAGGCCGATCATCAGCTTCTTGCCGGATTTATCCCGCGCGGCAATCATGGAGCGCACCAGCGCCGGCGTGAGGGACGCCGGCTTCTCGCAGTGGACATGACAGTCCGCCTGCAGCGCGGCGATAGTCGCCGGCGCGTGAACGTGATTGGGCGTCGCCACGCTCACCAAATCCAGCTTTTCCTCGCGCAGCATTTCTTTGTAGTCGGTGTAGGCCGCCTCCACATTGAAACGGTCGGCCGCCTGGTTGGCCTTGGCCGCGATGATATCACAGACCGCGATGAGCTCCACGTCAGGATTCTGAGCGTAGGACGCGAGGTGCTTGCCCTGCCCGGCGCCGCCGGTGCCAATGATGCCGTAACGAAGCTTTGCCATGATCACCTTCCTTTGTTTTTGTTGTTAACGCACGAAATGCTGTAATGAACACTCGCTGTTGCGGTTGGCGAGGTCTTGGCTCCAATATAGCCGAAATCCTGCTGATGCGAAGAGAAAAAACGCCCGACCGAGGAATTTCGGCGTAAGCGGTCAGCCGTTGATACTGGTCGTGCCGGTGGCTTTTTCTGCTGTTGTGCCTTTACAAGGCACTGTCTCATGGGGGTTCGCCACCCCAGCCTGAAGGCTGGGGTTAAGCATGGTTAAGCGCCTACGGCGCAACATGGACACGATGGACGACAGCACCTGCTCGCTTGCCGTCCATACTGTCCATAGCGTCCATAAGCAGCCTGCGGGGACAACAATGATCAATGGGTGACCGCTTACGATTTCGGCATAAGCAGTCAGCCGTTGATATTCGCAGCACAGTCGGAAAACAGGCGTGCTTGGTGGCGTTTGC
>JAAZKQ010000362.1 GCA_012799755.1 Lentisphaerota bacterium
CAGCGCCCCAGGGGAGGCTGCGCTGCGCTTCCAGACCGACCAGACAACTGGTGAAATCACCGGCGGCTTCGGCTTTGGCGAGGTCCGCCGCCGGTTCCAGCAACGCAATCAGCAGCGCTTTCTGCCAGTTGCGGGCGCCAACCACCCAGGCAGCGATGCGATTGATGCTGGCGTCAAAGAAATCCAGCGTAAAATAGAGATTGTGCCCATTGTCATTGCGGACGGATTCGCGGGCGAGGTCAAGCAGCGCGTCATCAAGCAGCGGCACGTGGTCGCTGTCCCAATGGACGCCGCGGCTGATGTGCAGCAGGATACGGCCCTGCTGACAGCAGACCGCCGAGATTTTGTCAGCGATGGACTCCCGAGGATGGAAGTGGCCGGTATCGTAGCAAATGAGTTTGTGACGCGTGGCCGCATAGGGCAGATAGAAGTCATTGGAACCAACGGTGTAGGACTCCACGCCAATGCCGAAGAGTTTGGACTCCACGGCGTCCAGCAGCTCGGTCTCGGGGAATTTCTCCGCAAAGGTCTCGTCAAGCGCTTCCAGGAGACGCTCGCGCGGCCTGCGGCGATCCACCGGCCGATCTTTGTAGCCGTCGGGCACCCAGACATTGCACACGGTCGGGCTGCCAAGACGCCGGCCGAATGCCGCGCCAATGCGGCGGACGGCCTTGCCGTGATTGATCCAGAAGCGGCGGATGTCCGGATCGGGATGGGAGAGCGACAGGCCATTGACGAGCTTGGGATGGGAATAGTAAACCGGCGCGGTGTCCAAGCCCAGGCCGCGTTGCGCCGCCCATTCCAGCCAGGTGGCGAAGTTTTCCAGGGTGAATGCATCTCGATCACGGCCGGGTATCATGCAGTCAACCTCATGGGCTTGCAGGCAGACGCGAAAGGCCTTGCCGGGGAGCAATGCGAGCGCCTTGTCCAAGTCCTGCCGGAGTTCATCGGCATTGCGGGCGCAACCGGGATAATTGCCGGTGACTTGGCAGCCGCCGGTGAGGGCGTGGCCCGTACTTTCGAAGCCGGTGACGTCATCGCCCTGCCAGGCATTGATGCTCAGCGGTATTTGGTCCAGTCGTTTCATCGCCGCATCAACGTTCACATTGCGCTCGGCGTAGATTTCAGCGGCTACCTGATAAAGCTTCTCAGTCAGATTCACGGTTCGGTCCTTTCTACTTGATCCTCCGTTGCAACAACATACGCGACGACGTTCTTTGTCAGCGACTTGACAAGATAGCCGTCGCCACGCCGCCCGGCCAGCGGCCGGAGACTTTTAGGAGCGAAAATTGAGCACCTTGCCAATGGGCCAGTCAGTCATGAAGGCCACCGCATAGGACAGGGTCAAATGGAACAGCGAGGTGTTCCACTTGCTTTCCTTGCCCCACCCTTCAAAGGTGGTGGTCGCGCCCTCGCGCAGCATGCGCAGCCAGGCGCCGTCGTCCGTGAGCAAATCGTGCATGAGGGCCTCTTCGCCGTCCTGCAACAGGCCGGCAAACAGCGGGAAAGTCACAAACAACATGCTCTGCGACAGGCGCTTCCGGCGAATCATGGCGATGATCGCCTGGCGGCTCGCCTCGTCGGGATAGAGTCCGAAAAACCACGCGTAGACATTGCCGGCCATGCTGATATGCGTGGACTCGACGCTGTCCCGGAACAGCTTCGTCGCCGGGTCGTAGAAGGCCGTCACGAACGCGGCGGCCAGTTCGTCCTCGCCGGGGACTTCGGGCAGCGCCAGGCTGCGCGCAATCTGGTTGTAGCATTTGACGGCGCCGACATACCACGCATTGATGGCGTTGTGCATGACCGTGCAGACCTTGCCCTCAGTGATATCAACGTCATAGCCGTCGCGCATATTCTGCGGCCATTCGACCACGCACCACTTATCGAGATTGGCCAGCAGGCCGTTGGCTTGCGCGTAGTGCTCGCGATAGAAATCCAGTATGCGCCGGAATGCCGGCATGCGTTCTTTCACAAAGTCGTCGTTGTCACCGCGATCCAGCAGCACCGGCAAAAGCAGGAACATCATCAGCGGATATTCGGCGATTTCCTGCATGAACGAACAGTTCGCGCAGGTCATCAGGCCGCCATTGATGAACTCCGTACGCAGAAAGTCGTCAATGAATTTGCGCATGGGGCGGAAATCGTCGGTCAGGAGACACCAGCAGAGCATGGTGTAGCAGCCGTCGCCGAGGTAGTAGCCCTTTTCCCGCTCCATGCAGTCCTGTATCTGCTCCTGGGCGCCATACTGCAAGGTGCGCACACAGAGGTCCCAAATGCGCCGCGACTTGTCATCCGTGAAACGGCAGCGCGCGCGCAACTGAAAAGGCATGTGTTGCGCAATAAGCCGCACAGAAGACAAATCAACGCTGACGTCGCCACCCGCCGGCAAGAGCAGCTCGGCATAACGGAATGATTTGTAGTCGTATTGCCGCAGACAATCATTCGGGCGGCCCGACAAGAGCATGAATTCGCTGTAGTTGCAGTTGGCGCGGAGGCGATAACGCACCGTGCCGTCGTCATTGAGCTCCTGGCCGTGGCGAATCTCAATCGCGTCACCGCGACGCCCCGTCGCCTGAAACACCAGCTTGCCCACGTACATCGCGCCGAAATCAATGAACAGTCGCCCATCCGCGCGGCGCTCCATGCTCTGCGGACGGATGTCTTCGTAAACCAATGGCGGCAGCGAGTAGGGAAACAGCACATAATCAGGCTTTGGCACGACGCGGGCAAAGCCCCACTGCGAATCGTCAAAATCCAGCTGTTCGAAATCGGCCTCGGCGGCGCCGGCGTCATAGCGTTCAAGAAATTGCGTCTCGTAGCCGGCCGTCCCCACATCGCCATAGCCGCTGTGCGGCTGGCAGCGGAACTGCTCGTCACTGGCTAAAAGCACCTGGCCGTCAATGACGACATCGCAGAGAAAACCATGGCGGTTATCGCCACTGACCCACACACGGTTGATCAGGCCCTGGTAGTAGCTGTGCACAGCCAGCACATTCCGCCCCGGCCGCAAATACGGCGTGATGTCAATCGCATGGTACAAATAGTGCATCGGATAGCCCGGCGCCGGCCCCTGCCCAACAAAGTGGCCGTTGACATAGAGCTTCGCATAGTCGTCCGCACTGAAAAACAACTGCGCCGTGCTCGGCAGCGCCGTCAGCGCAAAATCGCGCCGAAAAAGGATATGCCGGTTGCGGACGCGATTCTCAATGCGCGCCCGCGCCGCGCGGTCCAGCTGGCGGTGAAAGACATTCTGCCGCGGCAAAGGCAGAAATTCACCGGCGGTAATCCATGTGCCCGAAAAGCGATGCTCGGGAACACCCTGCATAAACGACGGCGGCGGACAATGCTGTTCTGTCATGGCTGGCTTGCACATCCCTGCTAAAAAGACCATCTGTTGACGGATATTCGTCACGAATGAAGTTCATCATCATCGGCACGCAAGTGGCCCCCGACCTTAGCGCAGTCTGACCCTCGCGCGGGAACGCCCTGCATAAACGACGGCGGCGGACAATGCTGTTCTGTCATGGCTGGCTTGCACATCCCTGCTAAAAAGACCATCTGTTGACGGATATTCGTCACGAATGAAGTTCATCATC
>JAAZKQ010000363.1 GCA_012799755.1 Lentisphaerota bacterium
TGATCAGGCCTGATTAGCGCGCCGTCATCAGCGCCGCCGCCCGACGGCAGCCGTAAATCACGCCCAGCAAATTGGACTCAATGGAACGGCGAATATCGTCGTCGCTCTGTTCTTGCAGTGGTGCGATACGTATACCGCCGCCCGCATTGTTAATCAACACGTCAATGTCGTTGCCGCAGGCGGCGAAGACACGATCCCAGTCCGCCGGATTGCCGACGTCGCCGGCAACGGCCTGCACGCCGAGCTCGGTGGCGCTTTGCGCGAGGACATCCCGTCGGCGACCGGTGATCCACACCTGGGCACCGCGAGCATGCAGCGCTGCCGCAATGCCCTTGCCATAGCCTTGCGAACCGCCTGTGACGATCACTTTCTTACCCTTGCAGTCCATCATCAACCTCCTTGACGTTTGATTTCCTCACGCAACGCGGCAATCGGCAGTGCCGCCGGCGACACGTCCAGCCGTATGGCCAGTGCCGCCGCCGCGCCGGTAGCCGTGCCCAATTGCATCATCTTGCGGGACAGCCGGCAGCTTGACGCCGCCAAGCTCGAAAAACCGGCTACGCGACCGGCCACAAACATATTGTCGAAGCCTAGCGGCTGCAAACAACGATACGGTATGCCGTAAGGACCGCTGACCTCGCTACTGGCATGGCGCGCGCCATGGCGGTCCAAACTGTGGCCGGCAATGGCAATCACATCGGGATGGCCGGGAGGCGACAGCAAATCCTGCTCGCGCAACATGTAACGACAGCGCACCCGGAATGACTCGCGAACGCCTATCGCCGGATAAAGATGCAGCAGGCGGTAGCCGCGCAACTGCGGCCAGGCGCTCTGGACGTGATGCCAGTAGCAACGCACACGGCGTTCGCTCTCGGCCAGCGCCGCCGACGGCGACAGCGCGTGCAGCTCGGCGCCGCTCATCGTCGGCAGCATATTGCAATTCAGATCGCCATTGGGGAAATGCGCGGCCACCATCGCCGGGAATCGCTCCGCCCACCAGCACTGTGTCGGGAGTCCCGCCGGCAGTGCCTCAATCGCCGGCACGGCCACCGGCGTAACCCGAAACATCCGCGTTGCGCCATTGAGACGCCCCGTGGCTTCTTCAGGAGCATCGGGCTCGCCAAAGGCCGCCCGGGAGTCCTCGCCCTGCAAAAGTTCGCAGCCGGCAAAACGCGCTAAAACGCCGCAGCAATCAACGAAATAACGCGCGCGGAATTCCTCGCCATCACGCGTCCGCAACGCTGTAATCATGCGCTCGCCATGTTCGACGGCGACCACTTCCCGGCCATCGCCAAGCTCGCAACGGCCAGTCTCACGCAGCATGTCTCGCGCACAGCGATCCCAGGCCGACGGTTCGAAGATGACACCACCAACGGGATTGCGCAGATCGGGCGGCGTAGTCCAATTCAGCGCCTCGGTATCGCTGTAACTCATGGCGCTGTCCAGCCCGAGTTCGCAGCCGGGAAAAGCCGCGTCGTCGCCCTGCATAAAATAGCAGTGTTTGAGGTAGCGGTAGATGCCGCAGGCGTTGGGCAAGCGGCGCATGCGCTCATAGAGCTGCCGCGGCGCACCGGAGCCATCGCACTCGGGCTCCCAGCAACAGACGCCGGCCAGGGTAGAGTTCCCGCCCAGCATCGTCTCGCGCTCCAGCAACACCGTATACGCACCGGCGCGCGCTGCCGCCAGCGCCGCGCCAAAGCCCGCGCTGCCGGCGCCAACTACCACAACATCATAGACAGGCGTCATGGCTGCGCCGGCCTTACTGCTTGGACCGGATCAGCTCCGCCAGCGTCGCAACCGACTTCAAGACCTCGGCCGTAATATCCGACGGCTCGAATTTGACCTCGAAGATCTCTTCCATAGCCACAATGAGCTCCAGCAGCAGAAAGGAATCCACGCCATATTCGGAAAGCTCCGCTTCCGTGGCAATATCCACCGGTGCGATATCCAGAAAAAGTCTCTCGACGATCAGCTCTTTGAGTTGCTGTTCCAATCCTTCAGCCATTACGCGCTCCTCTGCGTGCTCGATTATTCAGCGCCCGGCGAAACACTGTCATTCCGCGGCAGGGGTATGACCAGCACCGGACAAGTTGAACGTTTCACCACCTTCTCGGCAACCGTGCCGAAGAAGATGGACTGCAAGGCGCCGCGGCCCTGGCGACCGAGAACAATCAGGTCAACCGAAAACTCGCGGGCGACATCAATAATCTTTGCGTAATCTTTGCCGATACGGAATTCCGCCCGGAAGGGCACGCCTGCGGGTACCCGTGGGCGGTACTCGCTCTCAACCTTGGCATCAAGAGCCTCCCGCGCGTTTTTATCCACATCGGTATCCAATTCGTAAATATAGGCCTTCCAGAACTGCGCGTCAGGCTCAGGGATGACATGGAGCAAGATGAGCTCACAGCCCTCGCGCTTCGCGGCCGCAGCCACCGCGAAATCAAAGGCGTGATGGGCATTGGCCGAAAAATCCGTGCAAAACAGAACGCGCTTTATCTCAGTGTTTTTCGCTGTCATGTCGCCACCTCCAGTGCCGATCTTTGCAACCAGGCCGCCTTGGTACCCCTACAACGCAGGAATGAACAAAATAATTGCCGAAGCCGCCGGCGCCATGCCGGCGATTCAGCGCGCCAGATAGCGCGGCAAGGCCAGCGCCAAATCGGGAAAGACCATCATCAGCGCACACATCAATATCAGGATGAGCACATAGGGCGCCGCGCCACGGAAAATGGCTTGCAGCGGAATTCGCCGATCAATGCCGCTGACCACATAGACGTTGACGCCGACCGGCGGCGTAATCACGCCCATCTGCACCACCAGCACCACCATGACGCCAAACCACACGGGATCGTATTGCAGCGCTTTGACCACCGGGAAAAAGATCGGTATGGTCAACAACACCAGGGCCAAGGCATCCACCAGGCAGCCGGCCACGAGGTAGAAGAACAAAATGAGCGCCATGGTCACCCAGGCAGGGACAGCCATGGTCGTCAGTGTGCTGGCCAGCTCGCTGGGCAAACGCGTCAGAGCCAGAAAACGCCCGAAGACCAATGCCCCCGCAATGATGATCAGCACCATGGTTGACACCCGGATGGTCTCCATCAGCGAGCGAACCAGGGCCTTCCAGCTCAACGCCCGCCGGCAAAGCGCAATGATGATACCGCCGGCGGCGCCGACCGCCGCCGCTTCCGTCGGTGTGAACCAGCCAATGAACATGCCGCCCATCACCACCAGGAACAGCAAGGCTGTCTCCGTGACGCCAAGAAGCGAGCGGAAACGCTCTCCCCAGCTGCAAGGCGCCGCCGGCGGTCCCAGCTCCGGTCGAAGGGTGCAGAGCCCCAGACAGTAGAGCGCGAAAAGGCCAGTAAGAACCAACCCCGGCACCACGCCGGCCATGAACAACGTCGCCGGTGACAACTCGGTCATGATGCCGTAAACAATGAAGACCACGCTGGGCGGTATGAGCATACCCAGGCTGCCCCCGGCAGCGATCAGACCGGCGCCCATGCCGAGATGGTACTTGTGCCGACGCATCTCCGGCAGAGCCACCGAGGCGATGGTCGCCGCCGTCGCCGGCCCTGACCCGCAAATGGCGCCAAAGGCCGCGCAGGCGCCAGTGGTCGCCACGCCCAGACCGCCGGGCAGACGGCCGAGCCAACGATACGCCGCGTCAAAAAGCCGGCGGCTGATGCCCGCATGGAAGGACACCTGCCCCATGAGAATGAAAAGCGGTATCACGCTCAGATCGTACTTGCTGAAAGTCTCGTAATTCACGCTCACCAGCATGTGAAAGGCCCCGACCGGATTGTGGATGATCATGGCAAAACCCACGCAACCCACCACCGTCAAGGCAAAGCCCACCGGCATGCTCAACAGCAAGAGCAACAACAGCAAAAAAATGCCCAAAACACCAAGGGTAAACAGGCTCATGGCTTCATCATCTCCTGTCCTGGATGCATCAAGTTGTAAATTTTGACCAGCACGACGACGGCAAACGAGAAGGCCATCAGCCACCACACCCAGAAAATGGGTATCTGCAAGGTCAGCGTCACGCTGCCACGCCGCAGCAGCGCCGTGCCGTAAACGACACAGCGCCAGGACATGAAGCAGAACAGCAGCGCCACCAGTGTCCGGCAGAAGCTGTCAGCCAGCACCCGGCCAAGCCGAGGCAGTTTCTGAAAAAAGTACTCCACGGCGACATGGCCCTTGACCGCCGTAGTGTAGGGCAAGGCCGTCACCACACTGACACAACCGGCGAGGCTGACAATGTCCACCGCGCCCGGCAACGGCTGTCCAAAGCGTCGCATGATAATGTCCACGCAGGTGATGAGCATCATCAGCACCACGCTCAGTGCCGATATGCCTGCCAAGCCCATCACCAGCGCCGACACGCCTCGATGATACATTTTCCACATCATGGCTGCTCTCCTTGCTTTGCCTCGCCTGTTGTCTGCGTGGCCGCAGCTGCGGCCTGATTCTGCCGCGCCTCGGCAACTGCCGCTTTGAGGAAGGCCATGGCCTCAGTGCCCGGCAAACCGGCGGCATCGCTCTTCTTCACCCAACTTTCCAGCATGGGCAATAGAGCCGCGGCGACGAGAGCGTCCTCCTCGGGCTTCATTTCCGTAATGGTTTTGCCCAGCCCCTTGACGAATTCGAGGCCTTCGCGGTCTATTTCGTCCCAAGCCTTGCCATGCCGCTCAACCCACTCGCGGCTGACCTCGCTGATCGTGGCTTTGATATCATCGGGAAAGCGCTCCCACACCTGTTTGTTCATGACCGCGAACATCGCCGTGGTGTAGCCGGCGGCAGGCACCTTGGTGACGTGGTTGATCACTTCGCCCTGTCGCCAGCCCTTGAGGGTCTCCATCGGACAGAAGGTACCGTCAACCACCCCGCGCCGCAGAGCCTCATAGGTGTCCGGCTGGCTCATGCCCACCGCATTCGCGCCTATGGCCTTGACCATCTGCGCAGTAATGCCGGTGCCGCGGATGCTCCGACCCTTGAGATCGTCCAGGGACGCCACTGGCTGAATCGTCGCCAAAAGCCCTGGACCGTGCGCATGCACATAAAGCACATGCACATCGGATAATTCCTCAGGCTGGAAACGCGCCAGGAAGTCATTGGCAATGCGGGTGGCCGCCATGCCGTCTGGATAGCCCAGCGGCAAATCCAGGGCTTCCATAAGGGGAAACAGCCCGCGTGTATAAGAAAAACAGCTCATGCCGACGTCAGAGACTCGATTGATCACGCAATCGAAATTCTCCGCGGCACCGGAGAGCGTCCCACCGGGAAAGACATCAATCCGCACCCGACCACCCGTGCGCTGATACACTTCCTCAGCCCACTCACAGGCCAGCTGGCTTTGAACGTGCGAAGCCGGGAAAAAGACACTATAGGCCAAGCGGTACTCGGCGCCGCCGTTCTCCCGCCGGCAGGATAATGTCAGCAGGCACAATGCCGTCAGCAGCAGCAAACGGCAGCCATGCCGAACGCTCTGCGCCGACCCAATCGTCGTTCTCATCATGCACCCTCTTTCTTCTATTTTGAGACCTTGGAAACTACTCGCCAAGTGTAAAAAAAACAAAAAACACCGGAATCATGAACGCGCTGCGTCATGATAGGCCGGTGTCTTGTCCGCTGTGGCGCCTGAGCCGGCAGCTATGCCGGCCTTGTGCGCTGTCAAATTTTCTGCCGCAGGAATTCCACGGCGTGGCGTATATCCGCCTCGGGGTTGGCTCCGACCTCACGCTCAACGGTCAGATAGCCCGCATAACCCACTTCGGAAAGGGCTGCCAAGTAGCGATCCCAGTCCACTTTTCCTTCTCCAAGCGGCAGCTCATTGAAGAGCTCGCCGATATTCAGTCCCTCAATGCCCCCTTCAGCAAAGGACGCATAGACCTTTACCGGGTCACAGGGACGATATTGCACGCCATCTTTGGCATGTGTGTGCTTGATGTAACGGCGCAAGGAGTACACGGCCTGCACCGGATCATCATTCAACACCATGACCAGGTTGGCCGGATCAAGATTGACGCCCATGCCGCAGGAATCAACCTCGTCCAGGAACTCTGCCAGGCGCTGCGCCGGCTCCGGCCCGGTCTCAATCGCGAAAGCCACGCCGCGATCCGCCGCGTAGGCGCCGATGTCCTGGCACACGGCCAGCTGGTTGCGATACACAGGCGAGTTGCGATCCTCAGGCACGACGCCGATATGCGTGGTCACCACTGTCGTGCCCAAATCCACCGCCAAATCCACGATCGCTTTGGAACGCTGGATTTTCACCGTATTCTCGGCGGCAATCTGAAAGCCATGGCCGCCCAAGTCGCCGCACAGGGCCGATATCTCCAGCCCGTTATCCGCGACCAATTGGCGAAACGCGCGACGATCCGCCGCACCCAATGCCTCGGCGCTCATGGCGCCGTCAACCACGTAGACCTGAATGCCATCCGCGCCAACCTCGCGGGCCTTGCGGACGCCGTCCGGGATGGGCAGCCGAAACGAATCAACCATCACGCCTATTTTGAATCGCGACATAAACGCCGTCCTTCATTCTTCACTATCGTCAATCCTGTCTTCTTCGGCAAAAACGGCCGCTAATATAGCACGTTTTGCCACCCGCAAAGCCCCCGCCGATGCATTTATCAAGCGAAACCTGTAAGCGGTCACCGATTGATAAAGTGGACATGGTGGACATGGTGGACATGGTGGACATGGTGGACATGGTGGACATGGTGGACATGGTGGACA
>JAAZKQ010000040.1 GCA_012799755.1 Lentisphaerota bacterium
ATCGTATCTACTTTACGGCTAAAGAAAGGCTGATAAAACCCTTGCGACAGGCAAAAAGTACCTCGTGCCCCTTTTCGGATGATACCGCCCTAATCTGCGACAATCTGCGGAATCTGCGGATACTCTCCCGCGCTCTAGCCTTTCACGCTGCCGAGCATAATGCCTTTGACCAGATGCTTCTGCATGAAAACGAAGATGATAATCATGGGCAGTACGCTCATGGTGACGGCGGCCATCAGCAGGTTGGTCTGCTGGCCCTGGGTAGATTGGAAGGCCAGCATACCGATGGGCAGGGTATACTTGTCCGGACTCTTCATCATCACCAGCGGCCAGAACATGGAATTGTAGTTGCCGATGAAAGTGAAGATGGTCAGCGTGATCATCGCCGGTCGCGCCAGGGGCAGGATAATCTCCCAATAAAGCTGCCATTTGGAGGCGCCGTCAATCTCGGCGGCCTCATCCAGCGACCTCGGGATATTCATCATGAACTGCCGCATCAGGAAGGTGCCGAAGGCCGAAAAGGCCGAAGGAATGATCAGCCCCAGGTAGGAATCCACCAGGCCGAGGCGGATCATGTTCTGGTAGTTGGGAATCATCATCACCAGACCGGGCAGCATCATCGTTGACAAATACATGAAGAAGATCCGGTCGCGGCCCTTCCATTGCAAACGCGAAAAGCTGAAGGCCGCCAGGCTGCTGGTGAAGACTTGCAGGAAGGTCACCCACGACGCCACGAAAATCGAATTCCAGTACCAGCGGCCGAATTCAATGCCGCGCATGCGAAAGACGTCGGGATAATTCCGCCACTGCCAGACCGTCGGCAGCCAGCTGTCGAACTCGACTTCCTCCAGCAGCTTGAGACTGGTGAGGATCACCCAGGTGAAGGGCAAAATCATCAGCAGCGCGAGCAGAGAGAGTCCGATATGCAGGAGCATCGTCCGCGTCAAGCGCGCGCCGGTGGAATTTTTTATCTTGATCGCCATCGTCATGCCCTCTTGGGTTAATCGTTGGTGTAGCGGTTGCCGAATTTCCAGTTGAACATCGTCACCACAAACATCAGCAGGAAGAGCAGCCAGGCGACCGCGGAGGCATAGCCGAGGCAGCCGGTGGCGAAGCCCTGGGTGTAGATGTAATAGGAGAGGGTGGTGGTGGCGCCGGCGGGGCCGCCGTTGGTCATGACACGGGCCATTTCAAAGCCGCCCTGGATGCCGCCGATGATGGCCATGACCATGATGAAGAAGGTCACATTGGCCAGCTGCGGCCAGGTCACATGCCAGAAACGCTGCCAACGCGAGGCACCGTCAATGTCCGCCGCCTCATAGAGGTCCTGCGGCACGCCGGCCAGACCGGCCAGATACAGCAGCATGTTGTTGGAACCCACTGCCGACCAGAAGCCCATGAAGATGATGGAAGGCTTCGCCCAGTAGTAGTCCGCGATCCACTTCGGCAGCGGCAGGCCTCCCGGCTGCGCCACCAGCTCGGGCAGCAGCCACACCACATTGGCCAGGCCGATCAACGCGAAGCCGATGACCATCGCCGTGCCATCCACGATGGTTGAATCGCCAATCTTGTAATCAAGCACGCAATCGTAAATGCGCTTGATGCCGAAGATATGCCACGCGAACCACAGCCAGCCGAGCGCCAGCAGCAGCGGCATGGCCACCCGCACCCACGACGCATCCACCCACAGCATGGTTAACGCCGGCGGCAGCGACAGCACCACCATGCCCAGCAGCGCAGACACGTGGCCGCACTCGCCATCCTCCCAGCGACGCATCTTGCGGAAGACCATGGCCAGGTAAAGCGCCATCATCAGCACCAGCAGCACCGTCGCAATGCCGTCAATGAAGGGCAGGAGCGACTCCGCCACGGGCGTCAGGGCCGCAAACAGGGGCCGCAGCGCGTTGTTAATCGGGCCATTCTCCGGCGCGTAGAGTTTCCTCCAGAGAATGAAGGTGGCGACGCCGGAGGTGAAATGGGGAAAGTAAAACAGCGTGCGGTACACCGTGCGACCGCCGATGCTGCCAAGGCAAAAGATGGACCCGAAAAGCGACGCCATCAGCATGGTCATGGCGGTGGCGCCCATGCCTGCCAAGGTCAGAATCACGCAGCCGCTGAGCATGACCGCAGTGATCACCGTCAGCCCCCAGAAGCGCCGCGTGCCGCGAATTTCCAGGCTGAGCAGCAGGGCCGAGCCCAGACTGGCAGCGACGCCGAAAGGAATGCCGATCATCAAAAAGAAGGTGTTTCCCAGGTAGCGACCAAAATCCGGGTCCGAAAACAACTGGGCGAAATTCCGGAAGCCGACGAAGCGTATCGGCTCCGAGCGGAAGTAGTTGTGCATTTCGAGATTCCAGTCGGTGAAGGCCATGTAGATGCTCATCAGCAGCGGTAGCATGGTAAAGGCCAGGAAGCCCAGGAGATTGGGCAGGAGGAAGGCCATGCCGGTGCAGATGTTTTTGATTTGCCGTTTGTTGCTTGTCATGCTTATCGCGCTCCCGCCGTCGTCGTTTCGGCCAGCATGCCCATTTCGCGATAGTAGCGAATATGGAATGGATTGCTGATCCAGGCAAGGGGTATTTTCTTTCCCGCGGCCTTGTACTCGTCAATACGCGCCTGTACCGCTCTCTGTTCTTCCCAGATGGCGCGGAGCGATGGATTGGCCTCGCAAGCCGTGTCTATTTCGAGGTTATAGCGGTATTCCACGTACTCGGCGCTCTCCTCGGCGCTCTTGCGGTTGTTGAAATACTCACTGATGCTATTGCCCAGCCAGTTGGGAGTGCCGGCCTTGAGGTAGCGCGGGCGGGACTCCGGGACGGCGATGCTCTGCGCCCAGCCAATCTCCAGCTCGTGAGTAATGCCCTCGCGCGGATACTTGAACTTGAGCTGCTTGAGGTCTTCTTCGACAATGTGGGGATTGGGCGGCAGGCCATCGGCGAAATCAATGATGTACTTGTTGTATTCGTAGCTGGCCAAGTAGCGCAGGAACATATCAACCAGCTCCGGTGACTTGGTCCGCCCGTAGGGCATGGCCGCGCGCACCGTGATCAACAAATTCTTGAAGTCGTACATGGGCAGCTGGCTCAGCGAGAAGGTCACTTGTCGTTCAAACTCGCGGAAGCGGATCAGGCCATAGCGCCCCGTCACAATCATCGCATAGCGTCCCTGCAGAAAGTTGGAGAAATTGGCTCCGCCATAGCCCGTCGCCTCGACATTCATGGAGGCGACATCCGCCGCGTTGGGCGCGATGCGGTCTTCGTAGGTCCACTTGTAGAGCAGCTTGAAGACCTTCACCAGTTCGGGGGTGTTGGCGACCGAACGCGTCATCGTTTCGTTGTAGACGTCCTTGCCCATGCTGCGCAAAATGGGTATCGCGAAGCTGCTGGACTCCACCGACGGCACAAAAAAGCACAGCTGCCGACGGCTGCCCTCGTTGGCGAGCTTGACAAAGCGCTTGCCCAGCTCTTCAAATTCCTCCGGCGTCCACTCCTGCGGCGGCAGAGGCAAATCGTACTTCTTGAAGGTGTCCACGTTCACCCACAGCGCCGGCACGGCGCCATTGCAGGGATAGGCATATTGGCGGCCTGCCAATGACAGCTGCTACCTCATGCCTTAGGTCGTGTCCAGGCCGTAGCCATTGCGATTGGCCTGCTCAGTAATATCCACACCGACGCCCATGGCCGCATAGTCCCTCACCGCGTAGCAATCAAAGATATCCCCGGCCATGCCCGAAACGGCCTGAATCAGGGTGCTTTGATTGGACGCCGTGTCCAGCACCAGCTGCCCCCGCGGCGAGCCGTCCGGCTTGACCACACCGTTCTTTTGCAAAAACTTGTGGTACATGTCAATCTGCTCATAGCGTTGTGGATTGGGATCGGACTTCCAGGAGATCACCGGCACATCCGTGCGTTGGCTCGCGCTGGTCAGGTAGGTATAGACTGACGCGGCGATCAATATCGTCAGCAAAAAAACAAATAGTTTTTTCATGGCTTTGCTGGGCTGTCTGGGCTTGTCATCGTGTACGGCTTGGTAAACACTCCAGGCGAAATCGGCGGTGAAGCGCCCTAATCTACATCACCAATGCCCGTTTTGACGAGCGGCCTGGCTCATTTTGCTTTCTTGCCGCCGCACGCAAGCGTGCGGCCACGGGACGGCGCCTTCGCGTGAGGCAAAGGCACAGGCCCGCTTGCGCACAATTTTCTCCGTCCACACGGCCTTTTCAACGAATCGCGTTATTGTACTGCTTATTCTTGTTGTGGCCACGGCGCGCCGGACCTTTCACCTCAAACACAGAGGAGTAAGCATCATGAGACCTTTGACTGTTGCCGTTCTTGCCAGCGTTCTCAGCCTCGCCGCCCTGACTGCCGCGCCGTTGCCGCAGAGCTTCCCGACTCACGCAGAGCTGCGCAAACCCGAACGCTGGAGGAAAAACTGCTCCGGCACAATGACCATCGCTTTTGACGACGACGAACAGGCGCTGGCCTTCGCCGTGGAATTCCCACCCCAGGCGAACCACTGGGTCTATCCCGAGTTCACGCTCCATGATGACGAAACCCTCTACGGCGCCGACGCCATCAGCTTCGAGCTTAAAATCCCCCCACGGGACGATTATCAGGGCATCGCTCACGCCAATGTCGTGCTCACCGGCGAGCAGCGTTACCAGGCGCCCGAGCCCGGCGAGTGGCATGACATCACCGTAAAGCTGCCCGGGGCCGCCGACAAAGAGCGGGAAGAGGCCACGTTTTTCCGCCTTGGCATGAATCCCAAACACGCCAGCCATCGTTTCTTCGTACGCAATATCCGCTTTCACGGCACGCCGCAGCAGCGCTACATCGCACCGGCGCTGGCCACGGCTGCGCCCGGCACGGTTTGGCTTGAACAGGAAGAACCGACCTTCACGGTCAATATGCCGCTGGATAATCTCCGCTACGTCCTCAAGGACTGGCTCGGCGCCGTCCTCAAAGAAGACGCCTGGCCGGACAACGGCAGCAGTCCGCTGGTCTTTCCGCCCATGATGCCGGGTTACTACCTGCTTGAGACCAGCCATGACGATAACGTCAAGCAATTGGCACCCTACAGTTTCGTGGTGGTCATTGACCCGGCGCAGCGGTCAATGACCCACCGCAGCTTCTTCGGCATTGACTCGGCCCAGAGCTGGCTGGCGCGACGCGGGCACTTTGCCTGCCCTTGGTATGACGGCGACAGCTTCAAGCTGGTCAGCGAGCTGATCTACCGCGCCGGCGTACCCCATGTCCGCGAACGCCTGCGCTGGGCGCAGGTCAATCCCAGCCCGGGCGAATACAACTACAGCCATTATCTCTACAACGCCGAGCTGCTCCACGAACGCGGCATTCTGATCAGCGGCATGTTCCACGACGCACCGGCTTGGGCCGGGCGCAAGATCAAGTTGCCCCTGGACCTGCGGGAAGTGTACATCTTCTGCAAAAAAACCGCAGAGGTCTTTGGGGAGCGCATGGGCAACTGGGAATACTGGAATGAGCCGGACATTCTCTTCGCGCCTGAGCCCGTTTGGGACTACGCCGCCAGCATGAAGGCCGCCTACCTGGGCTTCAAGGCCGCACGGCCGGATATGCCCGTGACGATCGGCGCACTTTGCCGTTCCCCGCGCAACGCCTATAACTACAGTCTCTTCGCCAACGATATCGCCAAGTACACCGACCTCATGAACTTACATACCTACGAGCGCTTGGCCAGCTACCCGAAAATCTTTGCGGAAATGCGCCTGTTCATGGCCGAGCACGGCATCGCCGACCGGCCGCTGTGGCTCACGGAATGCGGCACCAACGCCGAAGGGCACGCCACCGCCGACAGCAGTAAGAAGGGATTCAAAAAACATAGCCCTGAGCAGGAAATGATCGCTGCCGAATTCCAGCCCAAGGCACAGATTTTGCTGATGTTCGAGGGCGTCGCCCGCAACTACTTCTTTGTCTTCCCGCCCCACAATGAACGCGATGGGCGAAAGGACTGGGGCATCATGCGTCGCGATAGCACGGTCAAGCCGAGCTACGCCGCCTTCGCCACTATCACAGCGCAGCTCCTCGAAGCCACCCCCCTCGGCGAAATCAACACCAATGAGCAGACCCGCGCCTTCCTGTTCCAGCAGCCCGATGATACGCAAACCCTCGTCTTCTGGAGCAAATCCGCCGTTGACAGCGGTGGCGGAGTCAGCATGGACGATCTTCACGCCGCCGATATCAGCCTGGCCCTCCCCGCCGGCAACTACGTCCTCACCGACATGGTCGGCGGCACCCAGGCCCTGAACGTAACCGGCAATGCCGACGCCACGACGCTGCGCGCCACGCGCTTCCCACAATACCTCGCCGGTCTCCGCGGCCTCAAGGCTGACCTGCCGCCACACAAACCCGGTACGGCTCTGACCAACAACGCCGCTGCCGACGACGACCTCAGCGTCATCGTCCACCTTGAGCTCAATGCCGACGACATGGAAGTTGGCGACCTCAAGAGCGTGGCGCTCTTTCACGGCAAGAGCGCCCGCGGCACCCTTACACTCTGGAACCTTGACCCCAAGCCCAAGAGTGGCCGCCTCCTGGTCAGCGGCGCGACCATCAGCGGCCTGCCGGAGACGATCAACATCGCCCCCATGGACAAGGTGCTTTTTGACGTCGTCGTCACGCCTGAACTGCCACCGGAGGGATTCAATACCTCACTGACCATCAGCGGCAGCTTCAACGGCAAGGCTATCAGCAGATTTCACCTGCCGGTGTTCCTTTTCGGCGACTTCCTCGCCAATTGCGACGAAGTCAAGCTCAACACCACCCGCCCGGAAAATTGGCAGCGAAAAGATTCCGGCACGAACTCAACCATGGTCTACGACGAAGCCGAACAGGCCATGCGCTTTGATGTCAGCTGGGAGAACCCCGACGTTGACCGCTGGTTCTATCCCGAACATGTCCTGGAATTGCCCGAAGAATCCTTTGCCGGCGCGTCTATGCTGACCTTTGAAGTCAAAAGCAGCCAAGACAAGTTGGAAAACGACTTCCGCTTGAGCTTTTTCGTGCTGCTGACCGGAGACCCCAAGGATCGCAGTAATGTCCACAACATTTCCTACCGGGCGCCCTTGCACGATTGGGAAACGCGCCGCGTGTCCCTCGACAGTACTCAAATACCGCTGTCCGAGGTCACGAGATTCCGTCTCGGCGCCAACCCCGTCGGCCAGCAACTCAGCTACTGGATAAGAAACATCCGCCTGCTCAAACCGCGGCAATAATGCAGGGCGGGAGCGGGCGGCATGGCTCCACAACGCCGCACGCAAGCGTGCGGCCACGGGACGGCGGCAATACGGCGACATCTGCGGATAAAAAACCTGCGCGCCTGCGCGTGAGAAAAACGTACACACCCGCCCTAATCGGCGCTAATCGGCCTTAATCTGCAAAAAAACCGGCGGCGTGAATTGCCGCGCAGCGGCAAGACAGGCCGCCAAAATTCTGCGATAATCGGCGACATCTGCGGATAAAAAAGTCGTCCCGCGCTTTTTTTCACGGGTTGTGATAACGCCCGCCATGGAGGATATTGACGGCGCGGAAGAGCTGTTCATAGAGCAGGAGGCGGGCGATTTCGTGGGTGAAGGTCAGCTTGGACAGCGACCAGAGGATATCCGCCCGGGCTTTGACGGCCGACGCCAGACCGTAGGGCCCGCCGATGACGAAGACGACCTTGCGGTCGAAGCGTCCCAGTTGCTCAGCAAAAGCCACGCTGCTGAACTCCCGCCCTTCTTCGCTCAACACGATTAGCGCCGCGCTGCGGTCGCGGTCGAGTTCCTTGTTGATGGCCGCGCCTTCGCGCTCCACATCGCTATCGACGAGCTCGCGCTGTTCGACCTTCGCATAAGGGCCAAGCCACTTGGCGAATTCATCACAGCGCGCTTGCAAGGCGCGATCCTTCAATTTGCCGACAGTGATGATCTTGATCAGCATAAGCAATCCGGCGACAACGCTGCCTCAGCATCCCCATAAACAGCAGAGAAAAGCTCAACTCATCCCCGCTCTCACATTCTAAGCAACCCAGGCTTCTCGCCCTGCGGCAGTCGCTCCGCGA
>JAAZKQ010000364.1 GCA_012799755.1 Lentisphaerota bacterium
TGTGCCTTTACAAGGCACGGCCTCATGAGTAGATCGCCACCCCAGCCTGAAGGCTGGGGTTAAGCATGGTTAAGCGCCTACCGCGCAACATAGACATTATGGACGCGCCGGACAGTATGGACGACAACACCTGCTTGCCTGCCGTCCATACTGTCCATAGTAGCTTGCGGGAACAACAATTATCAATCGCTGACCACTGACCGATTACTTTTGTCCTGTCCCCCCGGCTGTCTTGGTTCTGGCGGCTTATTTCCGGCAGGCTATATTATATTTGCGTTTAGCCCTTCAACCAAGCTCCCGACACGTGAAAGTAAGTCCCATGAAGTTGCATCCCCTGATTGATAATGCCTATAAGGTCTTGGCGGGGGAAGAGCTTTCACGTGATGAAGCGCTGACACTGGCGCTGGCGATTACGGGCGAGGACATCATGGACTTGCTGGCCTTGGCCAACAAGGTTCGCAAGAAATACGCCGGGGCTATTGAGGATTGTTCCATTCTCAACGTCAAGTCCGGCCGTTGCAGCCAGAATTGCCGCTTTTGCGCGCAGAGCGGCCATTATGACACCGGCGTGGACTGCTACGAGTTGCTGTCGCCGGAACAGGTCCTCGCCGCCGCTCGGAAAGTCTATGACGCCGGCATTCGCCGCTTCGGTTATGTCAGCAGTGGCTGTGGCTATACGGTGGTTGACGACGAATTCCGGCAAATACTGGCCACGCTGGATCGCCTGCATGAGGAATTTCCGGACATGCAGCTCTGCGTGTCCATCGGCATTCTCAGCGAAGAGACTGCGCGGCTGCTGGCGGAACACCACGTGTACCGCTACAACATGAATCTGCAGACCAGCCCGGCGCGTTATGCCGAGCTGATTGCCGACACGCATTCCATTGCCGATAAGATTGCGACCATTCGCGCCCTGCAGAAGGTCGGCGTGACCAACTGTACCGGCGGCATTTTTGGTTTGGGCGAGAGTTGGGCGGACCGCGTGGATATGGCTTTCGCCATCAAGGACCTTGATGTGGAGGGCATTCCCCTCAATGTGCTCCTACCCATCAAGGGCACGCCGCTGGCGGACCGGCCACTTATGGCGCCGGTGGAGGTCGCCAAGGCCTTTGCGCTCTTCCGGTTGGTCAATCCAAGCAAGATGATCAAATTCGCTGCCGGTCGGGAAACGACCATGAAGGACTTCCAAGGCCTGCTGATGCTCGCGGGCGCCAACGGCATGATCAGCGGCGGCTATCTGACCACCCGCGGTCGCAGCATTGACGATGACATGGCCTTCATCCGACAGCTCAATGAGTTCTGACAGCATGCAGTCCTTTCTTGATGACATCCGCGCCGACCTCGCCGAACTCAAAAGCAGCGGCAACTACCGCCGCTTGCGGGAAATCGCTCCTGAAGGTGAGGGGCGTAGTCGCTATGATGGTCGTGTGCTCTGCAATCTTTCCAGCAACGATTACCTCGGCCTGGCTGGCGACAGCGCACTGCGCGAGGAGTTTTACCGCCAGTACAATGGCGATTGGCGAACACCGGAGTTGGCGCTGTCCAGCGCTTCCAGCCGGCTCCTTACCGGCAATACGCCGGCCTATGCGCGATTGGAAGCAACGCTGAGCGAGCTCTATGGTGGTCGCGCCGCGCTTGTTTTCAACAGCGGCTACCACGCCAATATCGGCATCCTGCCGGCCTTGGCGAAGGCCGGCGACCTGGTCATTTCGGACAAGCTCAACCACGCCAGCATCATTGACGGCTTGCGGCTCGGCGGCGCCGAGTTTCTCCGTTATCCGCATTTGGCTCTTGACCGTCTTGAAGCCACGCTCGCCGCCCGGCGTCATAAATACAAGCGGGTTTTTGTGGTGACCGAGTCCATCTTCAGCATGGACGGCGACACCGTGGACTTGCGCCAACTGGTGGCGCTCAAGGAACGCTACGGCTGCGCACTGGTGGTGGACGAAGCGCATGCCGTCGGCGTGCGGGGACCCAAGGGCGCGGGATTCTGCGCGGAGCAGGGCGTCGCCGAACGTGTGGACGTGTTGATCGGCACCTTCGGCAAGGCGTTGGGCTCCACCGGTGCCTACGCCATCATGGCGCCCGAGCTGCGGGAGTATCTCATCAATCACATGCGTCCGCTGATTTTCACCACCGGCCTGCCGCCCGTGGTGCTCAACTGGAGCCGCTTCGCGCTCCAGCGTTGTGCGACGATGGACCGCGAACGAGCGGAACTCAAGCGCCTCGCCATGCTGCTGCGGGGCTGGCTGCACGAGGTTGGACGGGAGCAACCTGGCGACACGCAGATCGTGCCCTATGTCATCGGCGACGCTGACGCCGCGCTCGTCACTGCCCGGCGCTTCCAGGAGCATGGCTTCCTTGTCTTCGCCATCCGGCCGCCGACCGTGCCCGCAGGCACGTCGCGCTTGCGCTTTTCGTTGAGCGCGGCGTTGCGGACTGAAGACCTCGCGCCAATCCGGGAACTGTTATGAAACTCGCCACGCGAGTCGTTTGAACTCACCATGAAGAACGGTCCAATCACCACGATGACAAGGCAGCTGAAATCATCCAGAAGCACAAAATGCTGTTATTCAGCGATTTTTGGCTTGTCAAGAGGCCAATTTGCGGCTATTTTTCGCGCAGTCTTTAAATCAACCCACCCACCCAAAGAGGGGGCCACCATCCTCATAAGGTCGCGCGCGCGAGAGACTGGCTGCGCATCAGGCTGGGGGCCACATCGTATCCATGGCTCTTATGGAACCCGCCGCGTGGTCAGCCACCACTGTGTGTCGTGAGTTTCCTGCAAATTGTCCCCGGTGTATTCCCCACCGGGGTGGTTACTGCTATGAAAACCACCTTTCTGCATCGGCATAGCGGCCGGCGGCTCCTGATTTTTTTCAATGGCTGGGGCATGGACAACACACCGTTCCAGCACTGGCGCGCCGGCGATTGCGACGTGCTCTGCGCTTGGGATTATCGGGAGCTGACGCCCCTGCCGGCTGTGACCGGCTATCGCGAAATCCGGCTGGTCGCTTGGTCGCTCGGCGTTTGGGCTGCCGCCGTTACGGCCATGCCGCCCCTGCGGCGCGCTACGGCCGTCAATGGCACGCTTCGGCCCATTGACGAGCATAACGGCATCCGCGCCGAGGTGTTCCAGGGTACCATTGACAACTGGCTGGACGAGCAGGCCCGCGAACGTTTCCACCGACGCGTCACCGGCGCAACACGGCCATCACCCACTGCCGCTGGGAGCACGGCTTCTTCTTTTTCCCCGAGCCGCCAGCCGGCGGAGCAACGAGACGAGTTGCTGGCCCTGCAAACGAATATCACCAGCCGGCCGGTGCCGGCGAATATCTACGACTGCGTACTGATCGGCGGTCGCGACCGCATTTTCCCACCAGTGGCGCAGCGACGCTTCTGGGCAACCACAGATACCCGTGTCGTGGAATGGCCCACTGCGCCGCACTATCCCTTTGCGGCAATTCAGTCATGGGAGGAGCTCTGGCATCTTGAATGAGGTGGACAAAGTTCGGGTGCAGGCGCACTTCAGCCGCAGTCTGAGCTCCTACCGCCAGGCTGCGCAGGTACAGTCGGCCATGGCCGCCGAACTGATGGCCGCGCTTGCCGAAGTCACTCCGCGCCGAGACTTCCCGCGCATCCTAGAACTCGGTTGCGGTGACGGCTTGCTCAGCGCCCACATCGAAGAGCAGCTGCGCTATCAGCAGCTGACTTTGGTGGATATCGTGCCGGACTGGGCGGCCTGTCATTGCCGGCGTCGCAATGCGGCGTTTCTGGCGGGCGACATGGAAGACATGCCGCTACCTGACGCAGATTTGGTTATGGCCGGCGCCGCGTTGCAGTGGGCTCGCGATCTGCCCGCGCTGCTGCGCCGCATTAGCGCCGTGCTCGCGCCGGCCGGCCTGCTCGCCTTCAGCACCTTCGGGCCGGAAAATCTCCGCGAAATCAAAGCACTGACGGGGCGTGCGCTGGCCTATCCAAGCATGAGTGAGCTGATTGCCATGCTGGAAATGGCCGGCTATGCCGTACTCTGTGCGCGGGAGCGCCTTAGCGTTCTGACTTTCCCCACGCCGCTGGCCGTGCTGCGGCATCTCCGCGAAACCGGCGTCAATGGCGTCAAGACGGAACGCCTATGGACGCGGCAGGATCTGCGGAATTTCACGGAGCGCTACCAGGAACAATTCAGTCTGGCCGATGGTCAGTTGCCGTTGACTTACCACCCGCTGTGGATTGTGGCGCAGAAACGTCGTGATGACGGTGGCAGCACGGCTGGCGGCGTTGCGCCAGGCACCAAGGAGTTATGCGTATGAGCGTCTTTTTTGTCAGCGGCATTGACACCGATATCGGCAAGACCGTCGCCGTCGGCGCGATGGCGCGCTATTTACTGTCGCAAGGGCGGCGGGCCATTACTGTCAAAATGATTCAGACGGGCAACGAAGGTTTTTCCGAAGACTTGCAGAAGCACCGTACCCTGATGGGCGTGGAGCTTTTTCCCGAGGATCGCGAAGGCCTGACTGCGCCGCAGATTCTGCCTTTTCCGGCTTCGCCGCACCTCGCCGCGAAACTGGTGGGGCGGCCGGTGGACCTTGATGCCATCAGCAACGCGGTCGCGACCATCGCCCAGCGTTACGAGGTGGTGCTTGTCGAGGGCGCCGGCGGACTGGCGGTGCCGTTGACGGAAGAGGTCCTCACGGTGGATTTTGCGGCCAGCCGGGGCTGGCCGATGATCCTGGTAAGCTCAGGGCGTCTTGGCAGTCTCAGTCACAGCATCCAGGCGATGGAGATGGCGGCTGCCCGCAAACTCTCTATCGTCGGCACGGTTTACAACTGTTGGCCGCAGAGCGATCCGACCATCTGCGCGGACTCGCGCCGCATGCTCGGCATCTTCCTCGGCCGTTATGGACATCGGCAAGCCGTCGTTGATCTACCCAAAATCAATGACACTGGCGCAGCGCCGGTGATTGATTTTTCACCCATATTTGGAGCGTGTGATGAAGGCAAGTGACGTTGAACGGCTGCTGGCTTTTGACCGGCAGCATCTGTGGCATCCCTATGCGTCAATGGCGCATCCGCCGCCGGCGAATCTGGTTGCCTCGGCGTCCGGCACGCGCATCCGCCTGCATGACGGCACGGAGTTGATTGACGCGGTGTCGAGCTGGTGGTGCGTGGTGCATGGGCATAATCCACCCGCGATTATTGCGGCCATTCAGGAACAGGCCGCGCAGTTTGCCCAGGTGATGTTCGCCGGTTTCACTCACCGGCCGGCCATTGCGCTGGCTGAAGCGCTGCTGGAGGTCTGCCCGCCCTCGCTCAATCGCGTGTTCTATGCCGACACCGGCTCCATTGCCGTGGAATGTGCCCTGAAAATGGCCAGTCAGTACCAGGTTGCCAAGGGTCGGCCCAAACGCTGCCGCATGGCGACCATCCGCGGCGGCTACCACGGCGATACCACCGGCGCCATGGCCGTCAGCGAACCCGCAGGCATGCACGAGATATTCCACGGCATCATGGTTCAGCATCTTTTTGCGCCCCAGCCGCAATGCGAATTCGATCAGCCATGGCGGGATGACGACTTTGCGCCGATGGACGAACTGCTGCGAACGCATCGCGATCAACTCGCCGCCGTCATTGTCGAACCGATCTTTCAAGGCGCCAATGCCATGCGCTTCTATCACCCGCAGTACCTGCGGAAACTCCGCGAGCTGTGCTCGGAATTGGATATACTGCTCATCCTTGACGAAATCGCCACCGGCTTCGGCCGTACCGGGAAATTCTTCGCGCAAGAGCACGCGGGCATTGTGCCGGACATCATGTGCATCAGCAAGGCCCTGACGGGCGGCGCCATTGCTTTGAGCGCGGTGCTTTGCAGCAGCGAGGTCGCCGACGGCATTTCCGCGGGCACGCCGAGTCAGTTCATGCATGGCCCGACCTTCATGGCCAGTCCTTTGGCCTGCGCGGCAGGCTGTGCGTCGCTGCAGCTGTTCAAGAGCTACGACTGGGCGGCGAATGTGCGTGCCATGGAGGCACAGCTGCGACGTGAGCTGGCGCCCTGCCGCGAGCTGAGCAACGTCAAAGCCGTGCGGGTGCTGGGTGCGACGGGCGTGCTGGAGCTGGAGAAGCTGCCGAGTTACGAGCGTGTGCAGGAGGTGGTGATGGAGACCGGCGTATGGATACGACCCTTCGATCATTGGCTCTACACCATGCCGCCATTCATCACGACGCCGGCCGAAATCAGCCGCATTACCGCCGCCCTGCGCATGGCTGCGGAATAAGGCCCCTTCGAGCAATGCTCTTCACATAAGAGCCCGCATAGATATTGACGAACGTTCAGCTCATATAAGAACCATTGATGTCCGCTCCGGCAA
>JAAZKQ010000365.1 GCA_012799755.1 Lentisphaerota bacterium
CCGCGCCAGCGGCAAGACATGCCGCCCAAAAATCTGCGTTAATCTGCGGAATCTGCGGATAAAAAAACTCCCGGCGTCAATCCGCGGAATCCGCGGATAAATAAATCCCCTTCGCGGCAAGATTGACCGCCTTGAACAGCGCCTTCGCCTTATTGATCGTCTCCTCATATTCGTTATCGGGCACCGAGTCATAGACGATTCCCGCGCCGACCTGTATGTAGACCCTATTGTCCCGCATCTCAATGGTACGGATCGTGATCGCCAAATCCATATTGCCATTGTAGCTCAGGTAGCCCACGCCGCCGCCATACACACCGCGCGGCTCAGGTTCAAGCTCATTGATCAGCTCCATCGCCCGAATCTTCGGCGCGCCCGAGAGCGTCCCGGCCGGAAACGTCGTCCTGATCAAGTCCAGCGCATCGGCCTTGGGATCAATCATGGCGTCAACATCGCTCACCAAGTGCATGACATGCGAGTAGCGCTCCACGCTCATGAAGGTCTTCACCTGCACGCTGTTCGGCACCGCTGTCCGCCCGAGGTCATTCCGTCCCAAGTCCACGAGCATCAGATGTTCCGCGCGTTCCTTCTCGTCGCTGAGCAGCTCGTCGGCCAGCGCGCTATCCTCGGCCGGCGTCTTGCCACGCCGTCGCGTTCCTGCGATCGGTCGCAACGACGAGCGCCCGCGCTCCAGCTTCACCATCGTTTCAGGCGACGACCCCGCCAAAACCAGCCCTCCCAACTTCAGGAAAAAGGTGTAGGGCGACGGATTGATCAGTCGCAACGCCCGATATATCTGCAGCGGCGACGACATTGCCGGCGCCGAAAAACGCTGCGACAACACCACCTGAATGACCTCGCCCTGACGGATGTATTCCCGCGCTTTCTCGACCATCGCGCAGAACTCCTCCCGCCGCATATTGCTTTCCAAATGCGGCAGTGTGCCGTTCAGTGGCGCCTCGCGACGCAGCCGACACGGCACCTCAATGCGCTTCATCAGCACTTCCGCACGCACTTCCGCGTCATCGTAGGCATCGCGCAAGGTCGCGTAGTCTTCCGTGCGTACACAAATAATCACCTTGATTGTATGCATGACATTGTCGAAAGCGATCATTTCGTCCGTGACCATAAACACACTGTCGGGCGTCTCCGGCCTGCTTTTCGGTGGTGGCAGCTCTTCAAACAGATTCACCGCCTCGTAGCCGATATAGCCCAGAGCGCCGCCAAACAACGGCGGCAGTCCCGGCGTCGGCGCCACCCGCCGCTCACCGACCACCTGTCGCAGTGCGTTCAGCGCATTGCCCTCATGCGCCAGTTCCCGCCGCACGCCATTCTCTGTGTAGCTGGCCTTCCCCTCCGCAACCGTAAATACGCCGTGCGGATTCACCCCGATAAATGAATAGCGCCCAAAACGCTCCCCACCCTCAACACTCTCCAGCAGCAGCACATGCTCATCGCCGACAAAACGACTCAGCACCGACACCGGCGTCTCCAAGTCTGCCAGACATTCAGCATAGACCGGCACGATGTCGTGCCCCTTTGCCAAGGTCTCAAATTCACTAAACGACGGTTTCAACATATCTCAGCGCTCCTTTATCCGATATCCTGTCAAACACCTTTGCCTTGCCACAGCAGGCCATTCATTCACCTCAAAGCCGGCACCCTATTGCGTGCCACTCACAACAGCTCACCCTACCCGATCTAAAAACAAAAAGGCCGCACCACGTTCTCTCACGCCGGTGCGGCCTACTGTCTTCTCTTGTCCTTGCTCCCTGCTAGTGCGGCGCAAGCCTCCTCGCGCCCATCGCAGACAGCCAAAAACAACAGCGGCGTTCCGGCAATACCCGCCATCGCCAGAACCACGATGTCATTTCTGTCACCACCACTCGAATTGCAAGCAACAACAACATTGCCACTATCTCCAACGCCTCTATCAATTTCACTGCTACCCTTGCCTGGCGCCAAGACCGTCTATAACTCACGCCAATCCCGACAACGTAACAATAGTTTTTCTTGTTTCATTGTTTCGCTGTATCGTTACATTAGCGCAACAACGGCGCTTGACAAGCCCACAACACAAAATTTTTTCAAAAAAAGTAAGCGGTCACTCATTGATATTGTGGACCAAGATGTCAGCAAATGGACAACTTTGCGCCGTAGGCGCTTAACCATGCTTAACCCCAGCCTTCAGGCTGGGGTGGCGAGCTCCCCATGAGGCAGTGCCTTGTAAAGGCACAACAGCGGAAAAAGACCACCGGCACGACCGGTATCAATGGGTGACCGCATACTCTTTCTCGCACTCCCCCCGCCTATCCCTTTTCGGCTCAGAACCTCTCGCTGAAGTAGCGTGGTTTGCGCACGAAGACGCGTTGCAGCAGATCGTGATTGGCATTGACGGCCAGGTCCGCGCGCAGAGATGCCGCAGTCAGATCGCAGAAGCCCAGGCAGAGTTGCGTAAAGCATTCCTGCGAGCAGCGTATATCAACAGCATCGGTTGCGCAGGGCTCGACGGCAACACTGCCATCGGCTTGGAAGTCCACGTGGAAAACTCCGCTGACTTCGGGCAGGAACGCGTCGTCCACGGCAATGCTGAAGCTGCCATTTTCCGTCGGGTAACGCATTAGTTTGAGCACGGCCTGGACATCAAGCACACGGCACTGGCCGGAGGCGCGCCAGGATTTGCTGCAATCATAGGCCTCCGGCACGGCGACGGCCAAATCAAAGTCCGTCGGCAGACTGATTTCCAGCTTGGGATACTGGATGTAGAGGGTTGACAGGAAACCGAGCAGATCGCGGCCGGCGGCGGCGTCCACAAAGGCACAGTCCGTGACCTTGATGCTCCGGCTGCCATCAACTGAGCCGACGGTGAAGATCACATAGGCGACCGGGCATTGCCGGGCATCGCGCAGCAGATAGCGGTACACCTTGTCTTTGTAGGGGTCTGGCGACAAGCGCCGAGACCACATGTCGTCCGTCCGGCTGATAGCGAGGTTGCGGCCCCGGGCGAATTCGGCGAAGATCAGCTCGTAGGGCGTGCAGTCATCATCGGGCAATCCCAGACTGACTTCGCATTGGCTGCTTTTGGCGTAGGCCAGCAGCGCCTTGGTGGGCAGGGTGTACTGCTCATGGTAATTGCAGACCTCGTAGCCGAATTGCCGATAGTAGGAATTGGCGACAGGATAGAGTGCGGAGAAGAGCCAGCCTTCCTGCCGTTTCTGCCGCAGCAGGTGCCGGAAGATGGCGCCGACGGCGCCCTTGCCGCGCGCTTCCACCAGCGACGCGACACCGGCCACGCCGGCCAGCTTCACCCAGTGTCCGTCAAAATTCATGGTGAAGGGGCGGTGAGCGAGCTTGGCGCAGAGACGGTCGTGCTCATCAAAAGCGCCATAGATGCCCTGCGGCTTGGGATTGGCGGCGATGCTCTTCGCCGTCGCCTCAATATCGCAACTGCTGTTGAAGGCCAGCACGCCAATCTTTTGCGCCGCCAGCAACTCGGCGTCGCTTTGCAATTCACGGACGATCATGGAAAAAGGGCCTCCCTTTGCGAAATTCCTCGTTTGCCAAGTGGTTGCCCCCACGGGGCGTATCAGGTAGGGGCGTTTTTCCCCAAGCTGAAGCCCGGGGTTAAGCGTGGTTGAGCGCCTGCGACGCAAAATCATGCTTAAATGCTTTTTAAGCAACCTATTGTGAAAAAGCCTTTTCGCGGTAACCGGTCACCGATTGATAATTGGCTGTTTTCTGTTGCCTTGCGATGGAAACCATCTTTCGGGTTGATTATGTCGCACCCTTGCAGGGTGCAATTTCGGAGGGACGCTCCACCCAGGGCGGCGCGCGCTTTCAGCGCCTTACCCTGGGCTGGTATGTTTTGCGCCTTCAGCGCTGAAAACC
>JAAZKQ010000366.1 GCA_012799755.1 Lentisphaerota bacterium
CGATCAGGCAGCCGGTCAACACCGACAGAAACAGGGTAGTTAGTGTCAAGAGGATGATCTCGGTCCTATTGGTCTGCCACAGGCTGTGCGTCTTGTTGACCAGCAGCACCTTGTCCGGCAAGTTGGCGATGCTGACATTGAAGCGCTTGGCCACGGCGATGTCAATAACGAAATTGGTGTGTTCCTTGGCGATGCGAATTTTGTCCGCCCGTCCGTTTTTGATTGCCTGCAGCGTCATTTCTGCGAGCATTTCGCCGTTGCTGGTGCCTTTTGACGTCACGCCGCCAAGTGAGCCGTTGGTCAGAGAGAGATTGGTGGGCACCAGGCAGGGCCGCGGGCATTCAGCAAAGAAGTTGCGCGCAAAATCAACCATTGAGCCATAGCCGTCCCGACTATAGTCGCGATAAAAACCGAGGATGACGAAGGACTTGGGCGGCAGCCTGCGGGACATTTCCAGCAGCTCCAGGTAACTGAAGGAGCCGCCATTGGCCACGCGTACCCGGCAGTTGCTGAAGGCTGCGATGCTCTGCCGGAGGCTGCGGCTCAGCTCCGCGCTGGCGTCGGCAGGATCAACAATGACCAAGACCTCCTGACTGTCCGGCAGGGCCAACAGGCCCAACTCGATATTTTTTCCCAGATCAATCTGACCGCTGATGCCGGTGCTGTTGGCGTGGACGGCACGGAGTTGCTCCACGATGCTGTGGTTGCTGTAAACGACGAGGGGGACTGACGGGGGGATTGCTTTGTGGTACTTGCAGAGGAGCTTGATGGCGTCGTCAAGTATGGCGACTATGCAGTCGTATTTGCCGTCGTGGATGCTGGGCAGATGAGCTTGGAAGCGTTCATTGATCTCTTCAAGGCTGTTGCGGACGGCGTTGAGTTCAAGGTAGTCAATGGTGCAGCCGTTCAAGTCACTGGCCAGTTTGCGACGGATGACCCGGATAATATCTTGGCTCCACTGGTGGCTGAAATGGAACGACGAGATGATGAGGATGCGATGATTCGCTGAGGGGTCTAGGGTGGACTGGTCTGCCGCCGTGGCGCCGGCTGTGCCGAAGAAGCGAAGCACCACGGCAATCATGAGAAGGAAGGGCCATTGGCAGGTGATGCGAGTAGAATGGGGCATAAGATGATTTTGCGTAAGTTGGTCACCGACGCATGGAGGCGCCGCGCCATCATGAGATGTTGGGAGCCGTGAAAACACAGCTAATATAGCGCCAATAGTGAGATTATTTCGCGTTTGGCGCTATACTAGTGTGTTCGTTGTGTAATCGGTCACTCATTGATAACAGCCATTTTTTGCTGCCTTTGGTTTTCAGCACCGAAGGTGCGACCTAAGATAGCCCAGGGCAAGCGCCCGCAGGGCGCGCCGCCCTGGGTAAGGCCCACACCCGAAAAAAGCCCTGTAAGGGCGACCTGAAAAACACCGCTTGTGATGCGAGCATAGGTTCCATTGCCTCTTTGGCGCCAGTCAGCTTCGCCGACTGGCGCCAAAGAGGCCGAGGAACACG
>JAAZKQ010000041.1 GCA_012799755.1 Lentisphaerota bacterium
TGGCGCCGTGGGCGCCTAACCATGCTTAACCCCAGCCTTCAGGCTGGGGTGGCGAACTCCCCATGGGGCAGTGCCTTGTAAAGGCACCACAGCAGAAAACGACCACCAGCACGGTCAATTATCAATCGGTGACCGCTTACCACCAAACAGCCCACCCCCCCAAAAACAATCTGCGCTAATCTGCGCAATCTGCGGATAAAAAACCCTCGCGTCTGCGCGTGAGAAAAAACAAGGGCAGACACACAAGCCCTCCCAATACCAAACAGCCCACCCCAAAAAATCTGCGTTAATCTGCGCAATCTGCGGATAAAAAATAAGGGCAGACACACAGGCCATCCCAATACCAAACAGCCCACCCCCCAAAAAATAATCTGCGCTAATCTGCGTAATCTGCGGATAAAAACCCCCTAACCCCCGGTCAAACCATGCTCACCCTCAACGACATCCGCATCCGCGATCCCTTCGTCCTGCCCGTTGCCGCCGAAAAGTGCTATTACATGTACGCCTCCACCGGTTCGTCCTGTCCCGCCGGCACCCCCTTGGGCTTCATCGCCTTCCGCAGCAGCGACCTCAAAAACTGGTCCGAGCCAATCCGCGTCTTCACCCCGCCGGCGGACTTCTGGGCCACCAAGGACTTCTGGGCGCCGGAAGTCCACCTCTACAACGGCAAGTACTACCTCTTCGCAACTCTGAAAGCAGTCAACCAGTACCGCGGCACGCAAATCTTCGTCGCCGACAGCCCCGCCGGGCCCTTCACCGCCATCAGCGAGCGCCCGGTAACGCCGGAACACTGGGAATGCCTTGACGGCACCCTCTCCGTCGCTGACGACGGCACGCCCTACATCGTCTTCTGCCATGAATGGCTGCAAATCCACAACGGCGCAATCTGCGCCATGCCGCTCAGCGCCGACCTCAGCCGTCCCACCGGTCGTCCCATCTATCTTTTCTCAGCCACCGACGCCCCCTGGGGCAAAAAACACCCCTTCCCCGCACTGGGCAGCAAACGCGACTATCCCACCTACGTCACCGACGGCCCTTTCCTCCATCGCAGCGCCAATGGCCGCCTTTTCATGCTCTGGTCAAGCATTGGGGCAGAAGGCTACACTGTCGGCATCGCCGAGAGTAGTAATGGCCGCATTGATGGCGACTGGTTGCAGCAGCCCGAACCGCTCTTCGCCAAAAACGGCGGTCACGCCATGATCTTCCGCAGCTTCGAAGAGCAGCTCTACATGGCCCTGCACGCACCCAATACCGGTCCCCATGAACGCGCTCTCTTCCTGCCCATCAGCGAAAACGCCGACGGCTCGCTTCGCATGGGCCACTAGAAATCATCAACGCTCTTGTTTTTTTTCAACGTTTTGCGCTAGACTAGGCAACAACGCATTTCTACCAGTTTATTCTATCCAAATAAACAAAAAAACAAAGGAAACAGGCCATGATTCGGATCGCACGCTTCACCCTCATTGAATTGCTTGTCGTCATCGCCATCATCGCCATTCTCGCCGCCATGCTGCTGCCGGCCTTGAGCAAGGCCCGGGAAAAGGCCCGCCAAGCCAGCTGCGCCTCCAATATCAAGCAATGCGCAGTGGGCGCAAACATGTACATTGATGACAATGCCGACTACTTCCCCGTCGGCTGCGCATCGTGGAAACTTGCCGACGGCTCCGGCTCCGAATGGCACAACAATCTCAAGTCCTACGTCGGCGATGTCAAGACCTACATCTGCCCGTCAAAATCCAATTTAACCCGCGGCTATGGCGCCCTCATCAGTTACAGTGGCTGGGAATCCAGCATATCGGTGGTGCAACTGGCCTCACCGGCCGGCTCCGCCTACTTCACAGATGCCGCGCAGTGCGATCCGGCTAAAGTCACTCCCGATGGCAAGTACGAAAACTGGGACTCCTATGCCACCGGCTCGACCCACTACCAGTGGACACCGCCAACCGCTTGGTGGGGTGGCTATTGTTACTACTCGGATTCGGCTGAAGGCAACCGCGCCCGCCGGCCGACATCCCGCCACAACGGCACCGGCATCAATGTCTCCTACGTTGACGGCCACGTCGAAAGCAAAAACGTCTATAACTTCCTTGGCCCCTTCCCCAATGGGCACGCCCATAAGTCCCCCCGAGAACGCCTGGGATTTCTACTAAGAAACCAGCGCCCTGCCAAGGCGCCCGCTTCCCGGTCATGCCGCAGGCTTGCAGCCTGCGGCGTCGCACAGTCTTGTCAGAGACATCTACTTGTGCCGTAGGAACGTAGCCATGCTTAACCCCAGCCGGCAGGCGTCCATCTCGTCTTGTCTTCGCTGAAAATCACCAACGCTCTTGTTTTTTTCAACGACTTGGGCTAGACTAGGCGATAGCACGATTTTTCATTGGTGATAGCACGGTTTTTCATCTATCCTACCAAATAAACATAAGGAAACAAGTCATGACCCGGATCGTACGTTTCACCCTCATTGAATTGCTTGTCGTCATTGCCATCATCGCCATTCTCGCCGCCATGCTGTTGCCGGCCTTGAGCAAGGCGCGGGAAAAGGCCCGCCAGGCCAGCTGTGCCTCCAACCTCAAACAATGCGCATTGGGTGCAAACATGTACATTGATGACAACGCCGACACCTTCCCCGTCGGCGGCGCCTCGTGGAGACTCGCCAATGGCGACAGCGCCGAATGGCACAACAGTATCAAATCCTACGTCGGCGATGTCAAGACCTACATCTGCCCGTCGAAATCCAATTTCGTCCGCGGCTACGGCGCTCTCGGCAACTACAGCGGTTGGGGTTCGAGCATATCGGTGGTGCAACTGCCCCCCCCGGCCGGCTCATCCTACTTCGTTGATGCCGCGCAGTGCGACTCGGCTAAAGTCGCCGGCGATGCCAAGTACGAAAACTGGGACTCCTACGCCACCGGCCCAACCCACTACCAATGGACAGCGCCATACAGTCGTTGGGGCACCTATTCCTACACGGAACCATCTGAAAGTAATCGCGCCCGCCGGCCGACATCGCGCCACAACGGCACCGGCATCAATGTCTCCTACGTTGATGGCCACGTCGAAAGCAAAAATGTCTATAACTTCCTCGGCCCATACCCCAATGGGCACCCCCCAAAGTCCGCTGACAACGCCTGGGATACCTACTGAGAGCTCGCGCCCCGCCAAGGCGCCCACCTCCCGGCCGCGCTGCGGGCTTTCACCCCGCAGCGTCGCACAGTCTTGTCAGAGACATCTACTTGTGCCGTAGGAACGTAGCCATGCTTACCCCCATTCTTCAGACTGGGGTGGGAGCCGGCAAAATCCTAAGTGCCTCGCAGAGGCACTACAGCAGGTGGACGCCACCCCGGCTTTCCCGTAACCGCTCACCCATTGATATTCGCAGCGACGGCAAACTGCACTAAGAGCGCCTGTCGCCCTAGTCGCGAAGCGGCAGAAGCGCTGAAAGCGCAAAACATATCAGCCCAGGGCAAGTACGCTGAAAGCGTACGCCGCCCTGGGTGGAGCACCGTTTACGTTTGTGTTCCTCGGCCTCTTTGGCTCCAGTCGGCAAAGCTGACTGGAGCCAAAGAGGCAATGGAACCCATGCAAAGTCTTCTCCATTTTACGCCTTGCATCCAAGCGGTGCATTTTAGGTCGCCCTTGCAGGGCTCTTTTCGGGTGTGGGCCTTACCCAGGGCGGCGCGCCCTGCGGGCGCTTGCCCTGGGCTATCTTAGGCCGCGCCTTCGGCGCTGAAAA
>JAAZKQ010000367.1 GCA_012799755.1 Lentisphaerota bacterium
GTCCATATTGTCCATGTTGCGCCGTAGGCGCTTAACCATGCTTAACCCCAGCCTTCAGGCTGGGGTGGCGGGCTCCCCGTGAGGCAGTGCCTTGTAAAGGCACAACAGCAAAAAACGACCACCGGCACGACCAATGACCGCTTACCCGTTGGCAGGCAGCGACGCCATCAGTGGGTACTATGCCCCCCCCAGCTGTTGACGCCCAGCGCGTTGCACTGTCGGCAAGTTTTCCGCGCCGCCCTCTCAACGCCCCCTGAGCACAAAACAAAAAAAACATTCGCCAACAGGGCAGAAAACAACTGCGCTACTGGCAACAATGAATGCTATTAGCGCTTGCTTTATGAAATCTCTTAAAAGAAATCATTCATTTGCATTCCTGCATCACTCAAAGGCCTGTCGCCACCCCGCTTCCTGTGTTGTCAAAGGAAGACAAAAAACACCGGTCAAAAAAATGTGACGAAAAAGCAAAAAAAAAACAATTTTTCTGCTGGAATTTGCATCATTCGCCGGTATTGTAGTTCATTGTTTTTGGGGATGCTTTTCTCGCTGTCGCCGGTGTGCATATCCGGCGGGAAAAAGAGGCTCGAAGGACGCGGCAAAATAATGCAAGTGCCCCTTAGCTTACAGGGGAAAAAATCGTCCTCAGCGAAAGCTTTCTTTCACTTTCGCATCGTCCTTAGTTCAGGCCAAGTTCCCTTCAAGCCACCAAGCCACCAGCCAGTCATCACAGGAGAAATCAGCAGGATGGAGAAAGACGACCCTTTGCCGGCAGCCACGGCGTTTACCGTCGGCATCGCGTACAATCTCAAAAAAGGTATTGCGGCAGCGACGGAAGACGCCGAGGCAGAGTACGACAGCATTGAAACCATTGAGGCTTTCGAAAGCGTGTTTGCAAAGGCCGGACTCACCTCCGTCCGTCTTGAACAGGACGCCCATTTCATGACCAAGGTTATGGATGCGCGTCCTGACTTTGTTTTCAACATCGCTGAGGGTATTGGCGGCCGGAGTCGTGAAGGCCAGGTGCCCGCCATGCTGGACATCCTGGGCATCCCCTATTCCGGTTCAGACTGCACTACGCTCTGCGTGGCCTTGGACAAGGCGCTGACCAAACGCATTCTCCGCAGCTACCGCGTGCCCACCCCGGCCTACCTGGAACTCCCGCCGCAGCCCATCACCAGCCAGTTGCGGCACCGACTGCGCTTTCCCGTTATCGCCAAGCCCAGCTGCGAGGGGTCCAGCAAGGGCATTTCCGATCTGGCCATTGCCGATAATGATCACGAGTTGCACCAGCTCCTGGAACGCAACTTCCATCTCTACGGCCAAACCATGTTGGTCGAAGAGTACATCGCCGGTCGCGAATTCACTGTCGGCCTCTTGGGCAATGGCGAGGAACTCCGGGTCTTTGAGCCCATGGAAATCTGCTACCTCGACCAGGAACACCGCGAGAACAGCATCTACAGTTTCAACGTCAAGAAGAACTACCAGCAGTACGTCCGCTACGAATGTCCAGCCAAGCTGGACAAGAAAGCCAACAGCACCTTGAAGAAATATGCCGCCACGGCTTTCAAGGCCCTGCACTGCCGCGATTTCGCGCGATCGGACTTCAGGCTGGCTGCCGACGGCATCTTCCACTTCATTGAGATCAACCCTCTGCCCGGCTTGGCACCGGGCTACAGCGATTATCCCATGCTCGCGGCCGCCAATGGCCTGGATTACGAGCATCTGGTTCTGGCTGTTCTCAATGCCGCCCTGAAACGACATGGCCTGCCCACAGCGCGCCTCCCCGAAACCCCGACATGATCTGCGCTGCCCGGCCGCCATTTGCAGTGGCCCTACCACAGGCCCATAATGGCCTCCCCGCCCAAACATCCGCCCTCCCCCACTCCAGCTCCACAACGTTAACGGTTATCGGAAATCATGACCACAAGCAACATGCGTCATTACAACCAAGTCAAGACTTGGAAAAATGTCCGTCCCGAACAGTGGGACGATTGGCACTGGCAGATGCAGAAC
>JAAZKQ010000368.1 GCA_012799755.1 Lentisphaerota bacterium
CCAGTCATGTTCAGGGAGTGGCCCGCGAAATTGTCTGAAGCGCCTTTATGAATAATTCTTGTCGCGCGACTGGCAAGTCTCCTCTATCAAAATGAGCCGCTGGTCCTATTTCAATTGAAGCGCTACAGATGGTTACTGGTATGTTTTGCGCTTTCAGCGTTTCCGCCGCTTTGCGGCCAGGGATGCCGGCGCTTGCTGCCGTTTGCGGGGTCATGTCACGCTGCGGGCTACAAGCCCGTAGCACGGTCGGAAAACAGGCGTGTATGGTTCCGCAGAGCGGACAGGAAACAGGCGCGGCTTGTCCCCCCTGTCTGCCCTGTCAAGGAGTGATTGATAAGGATGCTTGAGCGTGTGATTGTCGCCTGCGCGTGTCGTAGATGCCCGAGATGGCGGCAAAAAAAGGACTGTAGTGCCTTTTTGAGCTCAGCGATTCTCTCAAATGCGAAAGTTGGGTTAGGGTAACGGAAGAGCCAAAAGACAGCAGCGGCCACTGACATAAGCTAATTCCGAAGACCTCGGGCTAATAAACCAGCAGCAGCGAGAGGAGTTTTTAGCATGTTACTGTATCGTAATGCGTTCAGGCGTTTTGCCCTGTTGTGCAGCGGCGTTCTTGTCGTCGCCGCCATGACCAGTTGTCGGTGTTGCAGAATGACCGCAGATGAAGGAGACAAGGGAGCTATGGAGAAAATATCGATGATGAATGTGTTTGACGTCTCTTTGGAGGATTTTCCACGACTGGCGGGCGAGCAGTCCGACAATGGCCGCTTCAATCGCGCCGTGGCTGCTGCCGCCGACCGCGTTTTGTTTGTGCCCGCCGGCGTCTATGAGCTGAGCGAAACCCTGAAGATCAACAACCTGTGTTCGCTGCTCATGCACAAATCCGCCATCATCCGCGCCGTGGCCGAAATGGACTACGTACTGGTATATGACGCCAAAAATCACTGGCTCAAGGACAAGGATACGGATTTCAATCTCTTCATCTGTGGCGGCGACCTGGATGGCAATGGCTTGGCCAGCTGTCTGATGCTGACCGAATTCCACCATTTTACACTGCGGGACATCACCCTGCGCAATGGCCGCAAGTACGGTCTGCGCGTACAGGACTACGGTCACAGCTATGAGCTGGTCGCCAATAATGTCTATGGCCGCTGCTACCTGCCAGGCTTGGCGGGCAATGTGGGCATCAGCATCAACGGCGGCGACAGTCACTACACAGACTGCATCATGGTTGACTACACAATCGGCATGGAAATCACCAGCGGCGGCTCCAATCGCCTGACCCGCTGCCACATCTGGGGTGGACCATTACCACCGCGCCAGGAAGGCGAGGATAGGGAAATGCTGGTCAATTCCATCAATTTCAAGATTGCCGGAGCCGACACCCTGTTGCGCGACTGCTACGCCGATACCGGCAAAACCGGCTTCCTTATTGAGGGCAATACCCGGCTCCTGGGCTGCGCCTACTACAATAACTTCAAGGCATTCAAGCTTGACGATGTCACCGTCATTCGCCACCGCAAGGGCAAATTGCTGGTGGCCGATTGCTATTTCACCAAGACTTCGCCCAAGGCCACGGTCTACGAGGGCATCGGCGGCGTCATCTGGCGCGATAATATCTACAATCGCTTCGACGAGGCCGACTTGCCCAAATAAGCAGGGCGATACGCTGTCCCGCGGCAAGTCCTGCTGATACTCGCCGACGCTATCCGGCGGCACCATCAGTCGTCGCGCCCGGCCTTACTTCTTTTTTTTGTCGAGCACCCTGAGCTTGACGTTGCGGAACATGTAGGTGTTATCGCTGATGCGCAGCGGCTTGCCACTGTCGCTGCGGACGCCCTTGGCGATGACCTCCTTGGTCATCACATAGGGAAATTTTTCCACGTAGTCGCTGCTGGTATTTTTGGGATTGAAGTTGCCGAAGACGGCCGGGCCGGCATAATTTTCGTTTGCGTTGCCGTCCTTGATGTGCAGGCCGTCAATGACGATGCGTTCGGGCATGTAGCAGGTGTAGCCGAAGTCGTGCATGCCGGAATAGGAGCCGCCGATGAGGGTCGCATTGTTTTTGGCGCCGCCGCCGGGAATGAAGACGCAATTGCGGATGATGATTTCGCCTTCCCAGGTGCTGCCGTAGTCTCCGCGCAGGCTGATGAAATTCCAGCCATTGATGGTGCTGTTTTCAATGGTGAAGGTGCCGCAGCCGATGGCGTTGACGCCGGCGTGTCCCATGGTGGAGTTGCGGATGCTGGCATTGGCCACGCCCATGTGCGCATCAAAGCGCGAGAAGGAGCAGCCGTCGTAGCGGAGGTTTTTGCAGTAGTTGGAGCCGAAGATGCCCCAGTAGCGCCGGTCGTTGATGTCGTTGGTCTGCGAGCAGTTGATAAAGGACACGTTGAGCGCGCGGTTGGCGCTGATATCATAGCTGCCCATGCTGACCGGCTTGCCGGCTGAACCGATGGTTCGGTAGGTCATGCGGCCGGTCAGAACGGTGTCGCGCACGGTC
>JAAZKQ010000369.1 GCA_012799755.1 Lentisphaerota bacterium
ACGTTTCCGGTCCCGCGCCGTTCGCGTATGACGTGGCGTCAGCCTACGCTGCCGAAAAGCTGGGTCTGCCGGTCGTTGACTTCGCGGTGAGTGAGTACAATGACTTCTGCATTGACATCAGCAAGGCCCGCGCGCAGCTCGGATACGATCCGCAATGGGACATTTTCCGCATTGTGGACGATGCCATTGAGTTCCGCCGTTCAGGCGGCGAGCGCAAGGCAACCATGTACCCCGGCTGAGAAAAGGACGCTGAAACCCCTGGTAGTGCCGTTATTAGGAAATAACCCTGACCGATCCGCGACGATACAATTTTGGATCGGCAATTGGAAAGAAATGGCAACAAGATGTCGAAAAAAATTTATCTCTCCTTTCTTCTGCATGGAAACATGTGTTACGACCGCTACACCAAGCATGAGATTCGCGAAAAGTTCCCGGTGCTCTATGCTGCGGGCCTGCGCGAACTCCGTCGCTTTCCACAGGTTACCGCCCACATTGACTTCCCCGGCCTGACGACGCTCAGCCTGAAGCACCACGCAAGGTGGTTTGTGGACGAACTCAAACCGTTGGTCGCCAGAAAACAGGTGGTGATGGTCGGTTGCCAGTACGGCGCCAGTCATGCCATGTGTTCGGACGAGGAAAGCGATGTGCTCGCCAGTCGCCTCGGCATGCAACTCATCCGCGACGAACTGCAGCCTGATGCCGCCACTTTCTTCCCGCAGGAAATTGCTTTCCACTCCCAGATGCCCTACATCATGAACCAAATCGGCGCGCGTCGGCTGATTGTGGCTCCACCGGATCGTTGGCTGCATCCGAAACGAGTTACCGGTATTGATGGCAGTCAGGTGGATATCTACCCCTTGGACAAACGCTTTTGCAACGCGGATAGACTCGAGGAGCTCTACGATGCCGCTGAAGACGGCGATTTTGTCCTCACCGGCGGCGATTTCGAGATGCTGGGGAATATCGAAGCCTACGTCCGGCAGATCGCGGCGTTGGCGGAGAAGGGCAAGATCATTGAGTGGACAACCGTCGAGCGCTATGAACAGGAAGTGGGGATCAAGGAGCTAGTCAATGCCCCGGGACCGTTCGGTTACACGACGAATGATACGCTAGTCAATCCGAGTTTCTCCCGCTGGGTCGCACGCCCTGACGACCCAATCTGGCATGGCGAGGCCGTACGCGCTGCAGATGCCTTGCGGACAGCCGGTTTCGCGGAGGCCGCCGCGGCGCTCCTCGGCCTGCAAAGCGGCAATGTCCCGTGGCAGGAACGCTGGACGATGGAGCCGGCCAACCCATGGGCCCGCGACTTTGAGCATGCAAGCGAATTCCCGGAGACGGAATCAAGATATCTCGCAGCTGCGGGGCCGACAGTGCTGTCCCGGGCCTGGCATCACCTCCTGATCGGGCTCAACTCAGACTCCAGCGGCTGGGCTCCTTGGCAACCGCGCACTCGGCACCGCATGGCTGCCATGCGGAGTTCACAGGCGCTCGCAGCGGAAGTAACCCAGCGCTTTGCCCGGCAGTTGGCGCAGGAGCTTCAGCCGTTTGCAGGCAAGGCAGACGAGCTGGTACTGGTGCTGAATCCTGCCCCGGCGCGGACTGTCGAGGTCGCCATTCCCACGGATCAGGCGGCACGCGTGATTGACGCAAACTGCCAGGACTGTCTTTGCTCGACGAACTTCCGTAATGGCAAATGGGAAACAACGGCACGGGTTGCCATGCCGGCTTACGGCTATGCGCTGTTCGGCGTTATCCCGGCGCCCGCACCGGCTGCACCGGCCTGGGAAAATGGCAGCGTTGCGGAGTTCGCAGGCCGACGCGCGGAGTTGACGGGCAACAGTCTGGTAATTCAAGGCCCGGACGGCGAGATCGGTCTGTCGCTGCCGCCTTTCCACCTTGCCGATCCGGCCGGCGTGGCGCCCGAAGAAGACATCGTCCCAACGTGGGAAACGGCAACGGCCCGAACCCGCCGGACGCCTCTGGGAGAGGACCTCGAAGTGTTCCTGGAAGTGGCCTGGACCGTATGGCTGCGCCTCGTCATCGGCCTGCGCTCTGACCGGGTCGAGATCACGGCGGAGCTCACCGTTGATCGCCCGCGGTGTATTGGCGACTCCACGGGCTACAATCCCGAGGGGGGCCTGCTGCTGCAGTTCCGGGGACAGCCCGGCTGCGGAGTCTACGATATCCCGTATGCCACCATCGCCCATCCGTACGAAGAGGCATCGTTCGTTGCCGCTCAACGCTTTGTGGGAGTGGAGGCATCGGCCGCATCGTTCGGGGTGATCGCCCTGGAGGGGAATCAGTCCTTCAAGCTCGACGCCAAAAACGGAACCATCGGCGCAAATTTGGGAGCATCCATTAAGGGACGCCCCGACCTGCGTCCCGAATGCCTGATGCTGCCCAATGGCAGGGCCAAACATACCTTCGTTACCAAGGGTGATCCCTTCTTCGGGACGACCACGCACCGGTATGCACTCGTTTTCGGCAATCGGACTCAGGTTGCCTTGGCCGCGCATACTCTCCGAACCGGCACACCGGCCTGCCGGGTACCTGTCGGCGCCGGCGAACGCCCAAGCAGCGGCAGCTTCTTCGATATTGCCCCGGCGACGCTTCGCGTTACCGCGTTCCGGCGCAAGCAGGATGGCATTGAGATCGTCCTCAACAACCTGTCCGCCGAGCCCGCAACTGCTCGCTGTAACGACCAGACGGCACAACTCCCGGCATACGGCATCGCCACCCTGCCGCTGACCGCAGACACCAAAACTCCAGACAAATAGGAAGCCTGAGCGTCGCCGGCGATAAAACGAGAGGAAATGGCTTCTTCTTCCGCGCAACAAGCTACCTGAGCTCGATGATGCGGCCCTGGCCGGGAGCGAGCTCCAGTTTGAGTTCGGAGAGCGGTCGCTCGTTGAGCACGTCGCGCAGTGTCTTCCCGGCGGGGAGCGTTGCTGCGATTGAGCCGCCGCC
>JAAZKQ010000370.1 GCA_012799755.1 Lentisphaerota bacterium
ATGTCGCAGATTAACGCAGATTTTTTTAGTTGACTGTTTGGAAATCCAAGGTACGGCCCATAGCGCTCATTTCCCGACAGAGTAGAAGCGGCTTCCAGCCGCTTTCGAAGCCGTCCCGCTTGCGGCCCACCACGCCATCCATCTCCCGGTTGTACTGCGGGCTTGCAGCCAGCAGCGTGACATGACCCCGCCTGCGCAAACCACGCCGCTCATTTCCCGACAGAGTAGAAGCGGCTTCCAGCCGCTTTTTTCTATCCGCAGATGTCGCAGATTAACGCAGATTATTTTTGAGAGTGGATGTTTGGCGTAGGGGTGGACCTTTATGTTTGCCCTTGTCTATCCGCATATTGCGTAGATCACTGCCGAGTTTTTTTTGCGCAGCCAGATTCGACTGATCCTTCTGATCCGTCCGAGATGACAGACAAAAAAGGCCGGTTTGTTTTGCTCATGGTTTGATGTCAAGATACATGACGAAGGAATCCAGCGGCTCTTCGCCTTGTTCCCACGCTTCGCGACGGGCATAGATGAACTCGATTTCGGTGCGTCCCGGCGACCTGGTGGTGATGGTGATTGACGCCTCGCCGGGCTTGTCGCTGCGAGCCTGGCCCCAGAAACTGCGCGCGGGCTTATGGCTGATGACGACTTCGCAGTAATGCGGGTCATAGCGGGCGGTCCAAGTGTAGCCGGCCATGACATCGGCGCTGAGCTCAAAGCGGTGTTTGTCGCCCAGTTCGAGTTGGAGGCTGGCCACGTCAGAGGCTGTCGTTGTTTCTGTTACAGCCGGTTCGCTGCTGACTACGACTGTGGTGTTTGTCGGCTGATAGACACCGTAATACCACGAGTGGGGCCAGAAGGGATCATAGTAGCGGTAGCTGTACGAGTAGTAGACAGGATAGCGGTAATACGGCCAGTTCCAGTAATAAGGCCACGGCCAATAATAGTGCGAACCCCACGGATACGGATAGGGCGTCGGCGGATGATGGGGATTGGGAGGACGCGGCGGATGATGGGGATTGGGAGGACGCGGCGGGCGGCGGTCCCAAGAATCAGGGGGGGGATCCGGGCGATAAGGCCCTGGTCGAGGCGGGCGCTTGCCGTCATCGGGTCGAGGCGGGCGCTTGCCGTCATCGGGCCGGAATGGGTATTTGCCGTCGTCGGGTCGGAATGGGTATTTGCCGTCATCGGGTCGGGGTGGGCGCTTGGTATTGTCGAGTCGTTCAGGGCGTTGTGGCCGTGCAGGGGTACTGGGGCGTTCGGGGCGGGGGCGGGTGACATTGCTGGGGCGACTGGGAGAGCTTGGGCGGCTTGGAGAGTTTGGGCGGCTGGGACGGACATGGGTTCCGCCACCTGCCGGCGGTTGCGGGCGCGGGCGGCCTGAACGTCCTGCTTGTCCTACGTTAATCGCTTGTTGCGGAGTTGGCTGGTTGCTGCTGTTAGGCTGGCTGGGGCGTTGGCGTTCCCAGTCATTCCAGTGATCAGGGAAGACATTGGGCTGTGAGCGTACTGGGCGCGTGGTGTTGTTGGGTGCAGGCGTGCTGTCCAACTGCGTTGCTTCCTGTCCTACAGGGTGCGTGGGTAATAAGGGGCGTTGGCGTTCGTGACGATTGGCTGATGGCAGTAGGGGGACCCGCTCGGGAAATTGGGGATGGCGCCTATTTACGTTCCGTCTGTCGTTGACAGAAATTTGCCCGGGGTCTGGCGGCAAATCGGACTGGTGCAACGCGCTTGCGGACTGCACACGCTCGGGAAACTGAGGATGGCGCCTAGTCGCATCTCGTCCATTAGTGACAGAGGAGCGCCCGGGGCCAGTCGGCAAATCGGACTGGTGCAACGCGCTTGCGGGCCGCGTTTGGCGACTGGGAGCGCTTTGTGTTGGGCGTGCTGGAATGCGTGGGGAGTCAAAGCGGCCTTGATCATCCCGGTAGCGAGGAATGTCCGGCGCTTGTCTCCGTTCGCTGGCGCTTGGCCTGGCGAGAGGTGCTGATGGAACCGGGGGAAGGACTTGGTTCTCTTCGTTCAAGATGCCGCTGCGACCACCGAATGCACCCATTCCACCCCCCCTGCATTCTTGTTGCGTTCTGGGGTGAACTCGGCGGGGCTGTCGAGCGCGCACCATGCCGGCCGCGCTGTGCCCAGCCGGCGCTGCTTGTTAACAGAGAGCAGGTCAGAAGAATGAGCAAAACGGTGTTGGATTTGTACATGAGCGTACCCTCCTAAATGTCTGTTCTCTATTATACCATGCTCAGACCAGAGTTGCACACCGAAGTTCGTTTGTGGATAATGTGGATAGGATGGACTGGTGGAGTTCATGCCAGGCGGGGACAGGAAATGCGCCGACCCGGGCGCTGGCCGGCGTTTTGACAGATATAGTGATAGGACAGCTATGAAACAACGGCTAGGCGACCATGAAAAGGTTATGTGGGTATGTCAATAAAAAGCATTGAGCAACAAGTGATTCAACAGGGTTATGATCGGCGCAGTTGCTGGGTGCAGACGCGTGGCGCTGTGTTGCCTGGCGGACGGGCGGTGATAACGACGCAGCGCCTGCTGCTCAGTGGCTCGGATGTCTTCTACGGCATCCATTCCTTGCATAGCAGCGATGGCGGCCGCAGTTGGACGGCGCCACTGGCGCATGCCGAACTGGGGCGGCGACCGCTGGGCGCCGGCGAAATCTGTCCCTGCGATGCTACGCCGCAATGGCATGAAGCGTCGGGACGCCTGTTGTTGACGGGGCACGTTGCGGTCTATCGCGGCAACGCTTTGGCCCGGCCCTATCATCACCACAGCTTTTACAGCGTGTGCGATGTGGAGAAACGCAGGTGGAGTCCCTGGCAGACACTGACCTTGCCGGCGAATGCGCCCTTGCGTAGTTGTGGCGCCGGCTGCACGCAGCGGGTTGATCTGCCCAATGGCGAGCTGCTGTTGCCGGTATATGGCAATGATCAGCCGGAAAATGGCTGCTATCAAGCCGTGGTTTTGCGTTGCGCTTTTGACGGTCGCAACCTGCGCTATCTCGCCAGCGGCACGCCACTGAGCTTGCCGGTGCCGCGAGGATTTTGCGAGCCGTCGCTGATTGAGTTCGACGGAAGCTACTACCTGACTTTGCGCAACGACGTCAGAGGTTACGTCACCGCCGGCGATAACGGCTTGGATTTTGCGCCGCCGAAGCCGTGGTGTTGGGACGACGGGGAGGAAATCGGCAACTACAATACCCAGCAGCACTGGCTGAAAGGTGGTGGCAAATTGTACTTGGTCTATACTCGCCGCGGCGCGAATAACGACCACGTTTTCCGGCATCGCGCACCTCTGTTCATCGCAGAAGTTGATACCGAACGACTATGCCTGCTGCGCGCCAGCGAGCGGATCGTGGTGCCGGAGAAGGGCGCGCGATTGGGCAATTTCGGCGTGACCCATGTCAATGAGCGCGAATCATGGGTAGTGGTGTCGGAGTGGATGCAGACCAATCCGCCCAATCCCAGCGACAGCACGGTATGCGAGCGCTACGGCGCCAATAACCGCCTGTGGCTCAGCCGAGTTAAGTTCTGAACGCAGCAGCGCTGAAGGCGCAAGACATACCAGCCCAGGGCAAGCACACTGAAAGTGTGCGCCGCCCTGGGTAGAGGGCCGTTTATGTTCGTGTTCCTCGGCCCCTTTGGCCGCAGTCGGCG
>JAAZKQ010000371.1 GCA_012799755.1 Lentisphaerota bacterium
ATTGGTAGCAGCCCGTTCCCGCCGCCTTTTGTTTGCAGCGCCGAAGGCGCCCCACATGCCAACGGGGCGCGAGGTGGCGCTTTGCGGTCGGGCGGCGTCAACAAGGCGGTCCGGGACGACGGCTGCCAATGGGTGGTCAATGCCCGTGTCGTTATGCCCTTGTTTGGCAACATAGCGGGCAAGAGCCGATTTATCAATGGCTGATTGATTACGCCGCTGCCGTAAGCGGTCACGCATTGGTAGCAGCCCGTTCCCGCCGCCTTTTGTTTGCAGCGCCGAAGGCGCCCCACATGCCAACGGGGCGCGAGGTGGCGCTTTGCGGTCGGGCGGCGTCAACAAGGCGGTCCGGGACAAGGGCTGCTAATGGGTGGTCAATGCCCGTGTCGTTATGCCCTTGTTTGGCAACATAGCGGGCAAGAGCCGAGGCGTTGGGGCTCATCCAAACTCGCAAGGAACTGCGCGAAAATCCTTATGAGAGCGCAGCTGAAATCATGGCAATACACAAAATGCTGTCACTCGGCGATTTTTTGCGTGAAAAAAGCCGGTTTTTCGGCTATGTTTCGTGCCGTTCCTTGAAATCAGCAGCCCACCCACCCTAGGGGGCCCCCATCCAATGGTACGGGCGCGCGCCCGCGCGCGAGGGCTGAAACATAAAACTGCCGCTGTGGCATGGTGGACGAGACTGCGGTCGCGCGCAGGACTGACACCGGCTACTGTTCGCCTGACGATCTGCATGCCGCCGTTTTGTCCCTGTTCAAACAGCTTTTCTGACGGCAGGGACGTTCACCGCGCAGTTGGGAAACGGGCGTCTAGCGTCTGGCGTCGCAGTGCGCAGGGACGAGGCGTGTCAATGGGCGAGCGATTACGCTGCCGTAACCGGTCACCGACTGATAACCGTGCCCAGGTGCGGCACAAGCGATCATCGAAAAGTAAGCTCGGAGAGCTGACACCATGAGTAACCCCTGGTGGAGCGAAGCGGAACCTGGGCACGGCATCCCCCCGAAACAGAGCCTTGGAAAGGCGACACATGAATCAGCGCCGGCAATGCGACTCAAAAACAAAGGAAAGGCCTTGGCCTATGTGTTTTCATTTGCCGCCGTGTGTCAACATTTCGATAGTGTCGCCCCCAGGGCTCTGGCCTTGTGGGGCGGCGCCACCCCAGGTTCCGCCTAGTATAGCCAACTCACTTGAAATCATAGCAGACTCTGGCCTTATGGGGCGGCGCCACCCCAGGTTCCGCAGTGCTTCGCACAGCTCCACCAGGGGTTGCTCATGGTATTGCCTTTCCAAGGCAAGTCAAAGAGCACCTGCCGTCAAGGCGGGCGAGGACAGTATGTGCATCGTCTAAAGCAGCTTGCGGGAACAATAATTATTCCAATTAAAAATCAAACTGATCTAAATAATCTTGGCTATCCGGATTTGCCGCTGTATGGTAGGTGTGGTGTCCCCCACACAAAACATGGAGCATGCAATGAGCAAACCCGGACCTCGCGTCATTATTACAGAACCCGAATTGACAAAGGCGAAACAAATCATTGACAGTTTGCCCTATCGTGATGAACTTCTCGTTGCCTTCGCCGTTGTGCTGACATCCCAGGGCAAGCTTGACCAGGCGACTATCGGCGAGGTTCTGGGGGTCTCCCAATCCACCGTCAAGCGAATGATCAAGGATTTCAAAACGAAATGTTCCGCATCCGCGGAGAAAGAAAACAACACTCCGTCTTGGGGTGGTGACAGACGCTCAATATTGACCTGGGAAGAGGAAAACGAAGTTCTCAATCAAATGACCCCGGAGGCGGTTCAAGGGCATGTTGTGACAGTCGGCGACATTCAAAGCGCCTTGGAAACCAAGGCCGGTCGAAAAATAAGCCAGCAAACCGTTTACAACATTCTCCATCGCCACAAGTGGCGCAAAGTCGTTCCTGACAACGTGCATCCCAAAAATGATCCTGAAAATCTTGATGAGTTCAAAAAAAAACGTTCCCGGAGGCGGTACACATGGCAACCCTCCAGTCCGAGCGGGAGGGGAAAAACCTTCGCATAATGTTTCAGGACGAAGCGCGCTTTGGACGATTGCCAGTGGTTCGCACAGCCTGGACGCCCCCTGGTCTCCGGCCATTGGTGGCGGCGGCGATTGAACGGCAATTTAAATACATATACAGCGCCATAAGCCCGTTTGACGGGAACATTGACTGGCGTGTGACAGATATGATGAACACGGAGAACATGAACTTGTTTTTGCGGCAGATCAGCCAGAAGTATCCTGATGATTACCTGTTGTTGGTGGTCGATGGCGCCAGTTCCCATCGTTCAAAGGAGATGGAAGTTCCCCCAAACGTTCATTTGTTGCAGTTGCCTCCCTATTGTCCGGAGTTGAACCCCGTGGAACACCTTTGGGATTACACTCGTGAAAAGGCATGCGCCAACCGTTATTTTGAAAATCTGGATGGCGTGGTGGAAAAAGTTGAACACGAACTGGGCAAGCTGGCGCAGGGAACATTGGCAATGGCTAAGAAAGTGTCCCAGATGTTTTGCTGGCCTTGGATGATTAGTGCAATTTGATTTTTAATTGGAATTATCAATGGGCGACCGGCTTACCAGCTGCCGGCATGGGCTGACGTTTTCTCTGTTGTTTGTGTGGCGAGCGGGTCTATTTTATGGCCGAAGAAAGGCTGGATGCGAGCGGTCGCGACAGGCGAAAGCCGCTTTGGGCTTTTTTGGATGTGCATTACCTACAACACATAGCCAAGGGGATGACTGCTGTGAAAGATTTCATTGATCGCCGGATTGTTGCGGAATACTGCCAACGCTTCAATGCGCAGGACGAGGAGCCTTATCAGGGCGATGTCCCGAATGCCCGGGCTGAGGACTTTCTGATTGCGGAGATTCCCCGCTTTGAGTGTCCGGACCCCGTTTTCCAGGAAATCTGGTATTTCCGCTGGTGGAGTTTTCGCAAGCATATTCGTCGGACGCCTTTTGGCCGGATCATTCTGGAATTCATGCCGGATGTTCCCTGGGCCGGTGCGTTCAACACCATCAACTGTCCCGCCGCCCATCAATTGCGGGAAGCCCGCTGGCTGAAAGACAAAGGTATTGCCGAGGAATATCTGAGTTTTTGGTTGAATCCGGAAGCGAAGGCGGCGGTGCGCAGTTATACCTTCGGGGTGGCCTCGGCCGCCTTGGATGTGGTCGCGGTCACGGGTAAAGACTCCCTGGCGCTTGAGCTCTATCCGGCGCTCTGCGCGAATTATGCGAAGTGGAAGGAGACGCATCTTGGTCCCGATGGTCTCTTTCGCCAGCAGGACGGCCGAGACGGCATGGAATGTTCCATTGGCGGCAGCGGCTATCGCGTTACCATCAACAGCTGCATGGCGGCGGAAGCCATGGCGTTGGCGGCAATCGGCAGGCGGGTCGGAGACACGCAGCAGGCTGAGCTATATCGCCAGGAAGCCGAGCAGCTGCGGCAGCTTATCGAAACGCGGCTGTGGAATGATGAAGCGGAGTTTTTTATGACCCGGCGGGAAGAGGACGGCGCTTTTGTGCAGGTGCGTGAACTCCACGGTTATACTCCGTGGTATTACTTCCCGAAGATGGCGGAAAAGTACGATTTGGCCTGGCGGCAGCTGTTGGACCCCGAGGGCTTTCTCGCGCCTTTCGGCCCGACGACGGCTGAGCGGCGGCACCCGGGATTTCAGTTGGATCGGAGCGGCCATGAGTGTCAGTGGAACGGGCCGTCCTGGCCTTTTGCCACCTCGGTCACCTTGACCGGTCTTGCCCGGCTGCTTCACGAAAGGACGAGTGCCGAAATCGGGTGCCGCGGCTATTTTGAGACGCTGACCTGCTATACCAGGAGTCACTATTTGCGGGAAAATGGCCAGGTCATTCCCTGGATTGACGAAAATATTCATCCCTTTACCGGCGAATGGCTCGCGCGGGAGATTCTGCGTTCCTGGGAGCGCGCCGGGATCAAAAGTCGCGCCTGGTTCCATGAGCGCGGCAAGGATTACAGCCATTCGACCTACGCCGATTTGATCATTACCGGCCTGTGCGGGATCAATCCGGATTTGCCGGGGAAGGTTCGCGTCGCGCCGTTGCTGCCCGCCGAGTGCTGGGATTATTTCCTGCTGGAAGGCCTCTGGTTGCGCGGTCACGAGCTGGCCCTGCAATTTGACCGCGACGGCAGCCGATACCAGCGCGGTCGCGGACTTGCGCTCTACGTGGATGGGACGGAGGCCGCGCGTTGCGAAGACGGCATTGGCGTCTTGGAGGTCGCGTTGTAAGAAGTGTAGTTTAGGTAGTTTAGGTTATGCGAGGGGAAGGAAAGGTATCCCATTCTCAGGCGCTTGGTTTTTGTTTGCGGGGTCATATCACGCTGCGGGTTGAAGGCCCGTAGGACAGTCGGAAGACGGGCGCGCGGGGTGATGGAACGTGAATGATGGAGTACGGCGGATGACGCCTGAGGAATTACGTCGAGATAAGGAATTCAAGCAGTTGTGCCGGGTGGTGTCGGAGGCGGTGAATCGCTACGCGATGCTGGCCGAAGGCGATCGGGTGCTGGTGGGACTCAGCGGCGGCGAGGACAGCATGACGCTGATGCACGCCATGAGACAACTGCAACGACGCGCGCCCATACGCTTTGAGGTCGTGGCGGCGACGGTGGATATGGGCTTCGCGAACTTTGACGCGGAAGCACTCAGGCAGTACTGCGAAAAATGGCAATGGCCCTGGGAATACGTGAAAATACCCGGCGCGGAACTGCTGCGGGACAAGGGCGCCGAGGAACGGCCGTGCGCGATGTGCTCGCGACTCAGACGCGGACAGCTGCACGCCGTGGCTGACCGCCTGGGATGCAACAAAATCGCGCTGGGACAACAGCTCGATGATCTCTGCGTGAGTCTGCTGATGGCGCTGTTGCGCGGCGGCGGCCTGAAGACGATGGGGCCCAATGTGGCCGCCGATGCCGGCTCAAAGCGCTTGATCCGGCCGCTGTGCCTGATCAGCAAGGAACAGATACGGCAGTTCAGCGCCAGGATGGAATATCCGCAGCTGAGCTCGTGTCCGTTCCACGAAAGGCTTGCCGCCGAAGGAGATAGGCATTATCTGGAAGGGCTGTTGCAACAACTCGAAGGGCAATTCCAAAATGTCCGCAGCGCCATGCTCAAAAGCATGAGCGACGTAAGACTGGCGCATCTCCTAGATAAACGATACCTGGACTTCAGCGCCAACGACGACCCCGACGACGGCAAGCTGTAAAGCAGGCAGAGTGGTTTTGCGAGGGGAAGGAAAGGGTCGAGGCCGCAGACCTGCGCGTAAGGCGCAGGGATAGTCGAATAGCCGCGCAGCGGCGGCCCGAGCGAAGCGAAGGGTATTTCCCTTCCCCTCGCGCTCCCCTACCTATCCCATATCGGCCCAGCGCCTTGCGGCAGTCGCCTCGCGAGGCGACTGCCGCAAGGCGCTGGGCCGATATGGGATAGGTAGGGGAGCGCGAGGGGAAGGGA
>JAAZKQ010000372.1 GCA_012799755.1 Lentisphaerota bacterium
ACCTGTTTTCCGGCCGTGCTGCGGGTTTGCAGCCCGCAGCGTGACATGACCCCGCAAACGCATTACTTAGCGCCGTAGGCGCTTAACCATGCTTAACCCCAGCCTTCAGGCTGGGGTGGCGAGCTCCCCATGAGGCAGTGCCTTGTAAAGGCACAACAGCAGAAAACGACCACCGGCACGGCCAATTATCAATGAGTAATCGATTACCAATTCACTTTTTCCTCACCGTTCCATGATGCGGCGTTTTGGCGCGCCACGAAAACACTCGACGGGCTCCAAGTAAATCATAAGCCACCCTCTAGCCAAACAACCCCGCCGCCACGGCGGCCTTGAGGGCATTGCCGCGATGGCTCATGGTGTTTTTCACTGCCGCCGGCAATTCCGCGAAGGTCTCTTCCTCGCCCTCGGGAACGAAGACTGGATCATAGCCAAAACCGCCCTGCCCGCGCGGCGTCGTCGCGATGACGCCGCGCACTTCACCTTCCGCCGTGCCGACCAAACCTGCGGGCGTCGCCACCGCAATAACGGCGACAAAGCGCGCCCGGCGATCCACGATACCCGTCATTTCCCGCAGCAGCTTGCTCAGATTGCGACCGTCGTTGCCGCCTTCGCCGGCATAGCGCGCCGAATGGACGCCCGGCGCACCATTGAGAGCAAAGACTTCCAGTCCCGAATCGTCTGCCAGCACTGTCCGTCCCAACGCCTTGGCGCAGCTAAGGGCCTTCTTGACGGCGTTATCACGGAAAGTCTCGCCGTCCTCAAGCACATCGGGCATAGCACCGACCTCATTGGCGCCAAGCACCCGCAGTCCCAAGGGGGCCAAGATCGCCTGAATTTCCGCAATTTTGTGCCGATTGCCCGTTGCCGCAACTATTTCGTTTGTCATTTGTCTGAGCCCTCATATTTTACTACAGGTTGAATGCGAAAATATAGCTTCGGAACTTGAAAAGAAGCTTAGTTCCGCCATAGTAAGAATGATTATTGTTTCAAGCAGCTGCAAGCCATTTGCGGCATGCTTTTCACCAGCCCCCAATCCACATAAGTCCAAGGAGAGATGACCATGGCCAAACTCAAAGACAGCAGAACCGAAAAGAACCTCCAGGAAGCATTTGCCGGCGAATCCCAAGCCCGCAATAAATACAGCTACTACGCCAGCACCGCTCGCAAAGAGGGCTACGAGCAAATCGCCGCCGTCTTCGAGGAAACCGCCGGCAACGAAAGGGAACACGCGGAAATCTGGTTCAAGTTGCTGGATGGCATTGGCGACACCGCCCGGAATCTCAAGGACGCCGCCGCCGGCGAGCGCTACGAGTGGACCGAGATGTACAAGGGCTTCGCCGAAGTCGCCAAGGAAGAGGGCTTCACCGAAATCGCCGCCCTCTTCACCAAGGTCGCCGACATTGAAAAGCGCCACGAAGAGCGCTATAGAACCCTCCTGGCCAATGTCGAAGCCGGCAAGGTCTTCGCAAAGGATGAGAAGAAATACTGGATTTGCCGGAACTGCGGCCACGTTGTCAGCTGCAAGAAAGCGCCGGAAGTCTGCCCCGTCTGCGACCATAGCCGCGCTTACTTCGAAATCTTCAACGAAGAGTTCTGAGCCAAGGCTGCTAAGGTAAAGCCAGGTTTTGCGAGGGGCGGAAAGGGTCATTGAGCCTTTCCGCCCCTCATGCTTTCCCATTTATTCCTCCCCAACGTCAGTAAATAAACAGCATTTCGCGATACTTCGGCAGCGGCCAGCGCGCATCATCAACGGCGTGTTCAAGGGTATCAACGATTTCGCGTATGCTTTCCATCGCCGCGATGATGCCCTCATGCAAGCCCTTAAGGGCTTCGTCCATCTCGTCGCAACGCTGATGCAGTTCATCCAAGCCCTTGCCCAGCAGCTCAGCCGATGCGCGCAGACCGGCAACGCCATCACTGATGCCGGCTTCTTTCGCCGCATTCAAAGCCGACAGCACCCGACAGTACTCCTCGGTCACCACGGGGACAATCTGACTCCGGGCGATTTCCGCCGCGATGCCGCCTTCGATTCGTATGCGCCGATGGTACTCCTCCATGTACACTTCGTAGCGTGAGGACAGCTCAGCCTTGCTGAATACGCCGTAGCGCTCGAACATCTCCTGGTTCTCGGGCTTGAGTAGCGGCCTGATCGCCGCCATGGTGTCACGCAAGTTGGGCAGGCCACGCTTCTTGGCTTCCTTCATCCACTCCGCGCTGTAATTGTCGCCATTGAAGATGATGCGCTGATGCTTCTTGATCACGGTCTTCAGCAGGGCTTGCAGCCCCGTGTTGAAGTCCGCCGCCGAGAGCTTCTCCAGCCGTTCACTCAAATAATCCAGCGACTCGGCGACAATCGTGTTGAGCACCGTGTTGACTTCGGCGCAGGACTGACTCGAACCGGGCGCGCGGAACTCGAACTTGTTGCCCGTGAAAGCGAAAGGACTGGTACGATTGCGGTCCGTCGCATCACGGGGCAGCGTGGGCAGCGAGTCCACGCCGATACGCATGGCATCCGGCAGTTTACTGCCGGTGACGGCGCCGTCCTTGAGCTGGTTGATGACATCCATCAGCTGCTGGCCCAGGAAGATTGAGATGATGGCCGGCGGCGCCTCGTTCGCGCCCAGGCGATGGTCATTGCCGGCGCCGGCCGTGGATGAGCGCAGCATGTCGCTGTGCAAGTCCACCGCCCGGATAATTGCGCTCAGGACGGTCAGGAAGATGGCATTCTCATGGGGATTCTTACCTGGATCAAGCAGATTATGGTCGCCATGGCTCACTGACCAGTTGTTGTGCTTGCCTGAGCCATTCACGCCCGCAAAGGGCTTCTCGTGCAACAAACACACCAAGCCGTGACGATCCGCGACCTGCCGCAGCACCTCCATCATCAGCATGTTATGATCAACGGCCAGATTCAAATCCTCGAAAATCGGCGCGATCTCAAACTGTGCCGGCGCGACCTCGTTGTGCCGCGTCTTCGCCGGTATGCCCAGGGTCCACAACTCTTTCTCGACGTCGGTCATGAACGCCAGAATCCGCGGCTTGATCGAACCGAAATAATGGTCTTCCAGCTGCTGATGCTTTGGCGGCGGCGCCCCGAACAGCGTCCGTCCCGTCTGTACCAGGTCAGGCCGCTGCAAGTAGAACTTCTTGTCAATCAAAAAGTACTCCTGCTCCAGGCCAAGCGTAACCACCATCCGGGCTTCAGGCTGCTTGAAGCACTTCAGCAGACGCCGTACCGAACGATTCAGGACTTGGATGGAGCGCAGCAGCGGCGTCTTCTTGTCCAGAACCTCGCCCGTGTATGAGCAGAAAACCGTGGGTATGCAGAGAGTCGCGCCATTGCCGTGCCGTTTGATGAAGGCCGGGCTGGTGGGGTCCCATGCCGTATAGCCGCGGGCTTCAAAGGTGCGGCGCAGACCACCAGATGGAAAACTCGACGCATCCGGCTCGCCAACAATCAGATTCTTGCCCGAAAAGGCCTGAATGACCTCGCCCTCTGCCGTCACATCCAAAAATGCGTCATGCTTCTCTGCCGTGCCGCCCGTCAAGGGCTGAAACCAATGCGTATAATGCGTCGCACCGCGGGCCAAGGCCCAATCTTTCATCGCCTGCGCCACGTCGTCTGCAATTGACGGGTCCAGAGCCGCGCCGCCGGAAATCGTCGCAAACAACTTCTCAGCCGCTGCCTTTGGCAGATACTCACGCATGCTCTCGGCATTGAAGACATCCTCGGCATAATAGGCTATGCTCGCCGCTTGCACCGGCATCACCGCGCAGGGGGGGCGGTCCGCAACCGCATTCACGGCGTTTACCCGGTTCAGACTGCTCATATTGAATTCTCCTTGGGAAGCTTAAGCACCTGCGGCGCATTACGCCTTTTTGTTCGTCCAGCCGCGATAGCGTCATCCTCTTGGCATTTGAGCGCCGAAGGCGGCTCAAAGAAATCTGCAAAAATCTGCGAAAATCTGCGGATAAAAAGAGTCTTCGTGTCTTGGCTGCGGCGTGCTCAGACCTCAAGTATCATACCGTCATAGGCAACAGCAATGCCGTGTTTGCCGTAGGTCTCCACCATTTCGGCGTGGTTCATGGCGCCGTTATGCGAGAAGTGGTTCGTGACCACGGGCGTATCGGCTTGGATGCAGCCCAAATCGCGAAGGTGGTCGCGGAAGGCTACGGTGGTATTGAGGCCGAGATGGCCATTGCGCAAATCAGCACTTTTGAGAGTACCCGTGCTTTCGATGACGGCGGCATCAAGCTTGACCTCGGCCAGCAGCTGCCAGGACGCATCGGGCAGCCAGCCGGTGTCATTGGCAATAAGGAGGCGTTTGCCGCCTCGACCAATGACGTAGATCAGCGGCTCCAGGCCCGGGGCGTGGTTGGCGGCCAGGGGCAACAACTCAATGTCGCCGTCGCTGGCAGGCACACCGGCCTTGAGCACCTTGGGTTCCAAGAGAAAGCGCTCGAAGCTATGGTCGGGATTGACTTTGTGAAAATGCGCAAGAATGCGGTCAAAAACCGGCTGCGAGCCGATGATGGTCAGTTTATTGCTGACATGGCTGAAGTGCGGCGTGTAGCGCCAGTAAAGCTCCACGGGATTGAGGTGGTCTTCATGAGGGTGGGTGAAAATGATGCGGCGCAGATTGACCAGATCTATATTGAATTGCGTCACCTGCCAGAAAGCATCGGGGCCGAAATCCACCATGGTGTCCGCGTCAATCAAATAGCTGCAACGGCGGCGGAGCTCCTTGCCGCCGCGGGCCTTCGCGATGGCGCAGGTCTGACAATCACACCATAACGCCGGTATGGCTTCCGCGGCGCCCGTACCCAAAAATTGCAAACGCATCTTCCACCTGCTTTCATTAACTGCTGAAATTCAATTTTATGCCGACGCCGCGCGGCGCCAATGCTTGCCGTCAGTTATCCGAGTATTTGAGATTGCCGAAGGGCTTCTGACCGGTGAAAGCCATGCGACGATCATATTCGGAGAACACTGTCGCTGCGTTCGCCCAGTCCACATGGCCATCCATGTAGAGCATATTAGAGCCGCGGTTATGCCGGGCAGTGACGCGATCCGGAAAGAAGTCGGCTTGTTGCCAACCACTATTGGAATCAACAATCAAGCCACGACCAGAGGGCGTATTGAACGAGCTGATAGCAGTGACATACTGTTCTTCCGATTTCTTGTGCGCGACAACGGACATGCCGTAGTTATGCTTGAAGGCCCAGGCATTCTTGTCATAGGTTTCGCCGCTGTAGGTGCTGCCATTGAAAGTATTAGCGGGACAAAGAAAGGCCTTCTTGTCACCGACATAGGGGTAGAAATACGGTGCGAAACTGCCATACGTAATATTTTGCAAGACGTCGTACTTGTAGAAATACGCAGCATCATAGCCGTCCAAGCGATCAAAAAACATCATTTCGTTATCGTCGAGATACATGCGCATGCCAGTGCCGACCTGCTTCAGGTTGCTGGTACAGGAGATGGCGCGGGCCTTGTCCCGCGCCTTGGAGAGCGCCGGCAGTAACATCGCGGCTAGGATGGCGATGATGGCGATGACGACCAGCAGCTCAATCAAGGTGAAGAAACGCGTTTTCATAATACCTTGCCTTTCCATTGTTCCAAAACACATGGCGTTTTCTGCGAATCGCGATTTCTGTGAAAACAGTATCGTGGGCGCTACCTGATCATGCTTATTCCTTGAGGTAGATTCCCATGTTCATGCCGCATGGTCGGTAATAGCTGGCCTTGTAGTCGTGGCGGTTGACGACCACGGGCTGCTGTTTGTCGGCGTCCCAGTAACAAAGAGTTGCCGAGCCGCCGCCGTCCATATCAATGACGTCATAGGCGCCTGCGTCCTTGAAGATGTTGTAAAGGTCTTCGCCGATGGCGCCTTCCGACCACCCGGGCTGTCGTCCGTCCACCGTGACCAAGTAGAGGTATTCACGTTCCTCGTCCAAACCGTAGGTCATTCTTGGCATCAGTGGTCGTTCGTATCCTTGGGCGATACCGGGCGCCCTTTCGCCCTTGATCATAATGCTGCCGAATCCCGTGGTCGCAAGCCAGAGGCTGTCATACTGCTCCTTGGGGAGCGGGCCGGGCACGATGTCAATCTTGCCTGATTTGTAGACGACGAACATGGGGCTTTTATGCCCCTTGTCATTGACGATGACGCCGTCAGATATTTCGAGCCCGTGCGGATTGCCGTATTTGTGGTTGAATGGCTTTTCCCAAGGCGCCCACGGCGCGGAATTGCAGGCGACGATCATATTGAGTCCCCGGCCACCTTCGGCAACAGGTTTTCTTGCATGCTTCATGAAGTCCGCAGTGCGCGTTCGCAGCGTGCGGATGATATTGTTTGGGTTTTCCTTTGGGTAATCGGGCATTTTCTGCCCCCAGTCCTTGTCCCGACCGGTGCCCGTGAAGGTAAGCCCCTGGAGATTGAGATTGACTCTCATAACGACGATCTTCATGGGTCTGAAGTCGGGGTCAACCTTGAGGATGCCAGGTCCGCCCGCATTCTTGTCCGCTCTCTCTTGGTCTTTCTTGAGTTGTTCATCCGATCTTGTCTCGGCGAGTTGGACCTTTCTGTCGAGCCTGACCATCTCGACGCCCTCACGGATTTTCTCTGCCTTTGCCCAATCAATTTGCTGGGCATTGGCGATGGCGAAGATCAGGAAGATGGGTAGTACAATGCGCTTCATCATTGGGGAATCCTTTGGTTTAGCTTTACAGGGCGAACGACTTGAAGCCCATCATTTCGTCACGCACCAGAATGTCTGACCTCCCGCTCCCGGCTCAGCCTTCGCGCGCCGGGCGGTTGGGCGGCGTGGCGACGGGCAGCGGCTCAACGCGGTCAACCCAGCCCCAGCGACGGGAGAAAGGCCACCAGACAATGGCCGCCGTGCCGACGAGGTTCTTGCGGGGCACAAAGCCCCAGTAGCGGCTGTCCTTGCTGTTTTCGCTGTTGTCGCCAAGCATGAAGTAATGTCCGGCGGGGACTGTAACGCTATCATGGTTATGCCGCAAGTATTGGCTGCCGGGCATGTGCGCATAGCCGCGATAACCGCCCTGAAAACTGTAGATGCGCTCGAAACCGGGGGCATCTGACGCATCCAGCAGGCGGAAATCGGCGGCGCCGGGCGTCTTCACGTAGAGCTTATGATCAACGATTTTGAGTTCGTCGCCCGGCAGACCCACCAAGCGTTTGACGTAGAAGCGACCGCCGAAGCCCTGTCCATCAGGGTCAACCAGATTGTCGGTCACAAAGACCATCACGTCGCCGCGTCGGGGCTCGCGAAAACAGAGACTCGTACAGTTGACGAAGAGATGGTCACCCAGGGACAGGTAGCCGCAAAGCACGCGCTCGCCTTTCTTGAAGACGCTGCTGCGCTGCTGTCCGCTGTATTCCTCAATGATCGTCTTGAGGACCGTGTTCGGCGTTCCCGGCAACTGGTACATGCGGTCGCCGACCCACAGATTGGTCTCGGGAAAAAATGGCCACGACGAGCCCGCCGGCATCACACGTTCAAGATTGATTTCGCCGGTCTCGGCAACTTCCAGGAACATGCTGCGCTGCGTGTAATTCAAGTAGTTGAAGAAGCGTAGCGGAAAAGCCGTTGGGGGCGGCTCATCGCTGGGCTCGTAATGAATGCCGAAGAGAGTCGGCTGCATGCTCCCGGTAGGAATCTTGAAGGGCTGCAAAAAGAGAGCGCGAATGCCGAAAGCAAGACTCAGCACCACCACAAGCACTTCCAGGTTCTCACGCAGCCAATGCAGCGGCAACGGCGCCGGCAGGGCCACGCCGGGCTTGCCGGCCTCGTGGCGGGCAAGGGCGGCTTCCTGGGCATCCTTGTCGCCACTACGACGCAACGTAGACAACTCCTCAATCAGCTTCTGGTAAGCTTTGACCTCAGAATCCTTGAGCAAGTCGCGGCGACGACGCAGCTGCTGACGATAGTGGCTCTCAAAGTCCTTCAGGCGGCCGCGCCGGCGCCAGGACGGCGGGGACAGCCAACGCACAATGCTGTTGCCAAACAGAAAATACAGGATAGCGAGATCAAACAGAACGATGATATAGAGTGGCATGGCCGGCTCCCCTTCTCTCAGCCTTTGTCATCTGAAGCCCGCAAGACGGCGACGAAAGCCTCCGGCGGGATGTTGACATTGCCGACTTCCTTCATGCGCTTCTTGCCCTCTTTCTGCTTGTCCAGCAGCTTGCGCTTGCGGGTGATGTCGCCACCGTAACATTTTGCCAAGACGTTCTTGCGCAGCTGCCGCACGTCCTCACGGGCGATGATGCGACCGCCGACAGCCCCCTGGATGGCAATCTTGAACATCTGCGGGGGAATGGCATCGCGCAAGCGCTCACAGATCATCCGGGCGCGCTGCACGGCGCGGTCGGCGTGAACGATGGAGGCAAAGGCGTCCACCGCCTCGCCGTTGACCAAAATTTCGAGTTTGACGGTCGGACTGGTCTCATAGCCATCGGGCTCATAGTCCATGCTGCCGTAGCCGCGAGTGACGGTTTTGAGCTTGTCGTAGAAGTCAAGCACGATTTCATGCAGGGGCAGGCGTGCAGTGATCATGACGTGGATGTGATCAACGTTCTCGGTCTTGAGGCAGATGCCGCGTTTCTCCATTACCAGATTCATGATGGCGCCAAGGCAGTTGGCCGGGGCGATGATCTGGGATTTGATCATCGGCTCTTCCACGTGGCTGATGTGGCTGGGGTCGGGCATGTGCAGGGGATTGTCCACTTCCTTCATGCTGCCGTCGCGCAGGTATACATGGTAGATGACGCTGGGATAGGTCAGCAGCAGCTCCATGTTGTACTCGCGACGGAGGCGTTCCTGGACGATTTCCATGTGCAGCAAACCAAGGAAGCCGCAACGAAAGCCCGCGCCCAAGGCGACGGAGTTCTCCGGCTGCGCTACGAAAGCCGAGTCATTCAGGCGCAGCTTGGCGATGTTGGTCTTCAGCGCCTCGTAGTCGGCGGAGTCAATCGGGTAGATGCCGCTGAAAACCATCGGTCGCACACGCTGGAAACCCGCCAATGGCTGCGCACAGGCCCGCTGGTGACCCGTGATGGTATCGCCGACGTGGATGTCGCCCGGTGTTTTGATGGTCGTGATAACGTAGCCGACTTCCCCCGGTTCCAGCGACGGGGATGGCTTCATGTCTGGGCTGAAGTAGCCCACTTCCTTGACCTCGGTAGTCAGGTCGGTATTGAAAAAGCGAATGGCGTCGCCATCCTTGACGCTGCCGTTGACTACTCGCACATAGGACACCACGCCGCGATAGACGTCATATACCGAGTCAAAGACCAGCGCTTGCAGCGGCTGCGTCTTATCGGTTTCCGGCGGCGGCACGCGAACGACAATGGCCTCCAGGAGCTCTTTCACTCCGAGGCCGCTCTTGGCCGAGACCTGGAGAACTTCATCCCGCGGTATGGCCAGCAGCTCTTCAACCTGCTCCATGCACATGTCTATATTTGCCGCCGGCAAATCAATCTTGTTGATTACAGGGATGATGCTGAGCTTCTGGCGCAGCGCCAGGTTGGCGTTGGCCAGTGTTTGCGCCTGCACACCCTGTGCGGCGTCAATCAGCAAAAGCGCCCCTTCGCAGGCCGCCAAACTGCGGCTCACTTCGTAGCTGAAGTCAACATGTCCGGGCGTGTCAATCAAGTTGAAGACGTAGCTCTGGCCATCGTCCGCTTCATAGTGCATGCGCACGGGATGGGACTTGATAGTGATGCCGCGCTCGCGCTCCAGGTCCATGGCGTCCAACACCTGGTCCTGAAAGGTGCGTTCCTCAATGGTCTTGGTGTGTAGCAGAAAACGGTCGGCCAAGGTTGATTTGCCGTGGTCAATATGGGCAATGATGGAAAAATTGCGGATATGGGTAAGCTTCTCTGGCATGGAGGTCCGTGTATTCCTTCTAGGGTTGCAATGCAATGTAATGGTGAATGTGTTAGTGGCGGCTGATGCGCTGGATGACCCACAGGCCACCCAGCTGATAGAGAAAATTCGGCACCCAGATGATGATCTGAGGATGGTAGCGGCTGTCCTCAAGGGCATCAGCCAAAAGCATAAAGGCGTAAAAACCCAGAGCCAGCAGCACGCAGAGCAGAAGCCCTACTGAGAGTTCGGAGCGCTTGCTGCGAATCCCAAAGGGCAGCCCCAGCAGCAGAAAGGAAAAAGGCGACAAAGCCAGCGACAAGCGCGATTGCAACTCCAGCAGCTGGCCGCCGACATCGCGACCGGCCTCCTGCTCCAGGCGAATCTGACTGACCAGCATGCTGCCATCCATGTACTTGGTCTTGCGTGACAAGCTCTTGCGGTCCTGCGATATGCCGTAGGACATGGGCAGGCGAATGGACTTGGCCGCCAGAAAGCGCCGGGGAGCATCTCCAGTCGGCGCCAGCTGCGAGTCCATCACGGTGGCGTCCTCCAACTCAAGGTACAACATGCGTTCTTCGGCGTGAACCAGCACCCGGCCGCGCCGGGCGGTGATGTCCTGGACCTTGTTCCCGTCCTTGCTCAGCATGAACATGTGAATGTCGTACAACTCATCGCCATCACGCCGGCCAACGCGAATCGGGCATTGGGGAAAGATGTTGACAAAGCCGCCGGGTTCCAACAACGCCAGCGGCGAGCTGGCTAAGGCAGACCAGCGCAGCTGCTCGGCGCGATAACGGCAAAGCGGCGTCACCCACAACGACAGCCAGACGCAGAGGACACTCAGGACGAAGCTCAGCAGCAGCCCCGGCGCAATGATCTGCCACAGGCCGATGCCATTGGCCTTCATCGCGCAAATCTCATTGTCTGCCGACATGCGGCTGAAGACCAGCACCGTGGCCACCAACATGGCCAAGGGTAGAGTGAAGCGCAGCATATCCGGAACCAGATACAGCAGATAGCGGCAAAGCAGCCAAGGCGACACACCGCGGGAAATGAGATCAAAAGCGCGAAAGAACTGTCCCGACAACATGACGAAGGTCAGAATGCCGACGGCCATCAGCATGCTGATGATCATGTTTTTCGCGATGTAGCGGTTCAGTATGCGCATAGAAACACGTTGCTCTGTCAAGAAACAGCCGGCGGCTGAGGGTCATTCCCTCTCCGCCGCCGGCTCAGGTATTATACGGCTCTTATGTGCAGCCGTTCAGCGTCAGAAGCTGTAACCGATATTGAAATGGAAGCGGCCGTTCTTGCCATCCAGATGATCGTAGTCCGTACTCACCGGCACGCCATAGTACAGGCTGATGGGCAACGCCCTGAGCTGAATACCGAGGCCGAGGCTCATGTTCAGCTTGGAGAGGTCCATTTCAAACTCGTCCCACAAGACGGTGCCGACGTCCATAAAGACACTGAAGTACATGAAATTTTTGACTGGCTTGAGAACCTCGACGGAGCCCAGCAGCATGCTGTTGCCGCCCAGAGGATTTTCGTACTGGTCAATGGGGCTGACATCACGACGCTTGAAGCCGCGCAGGGAACCGACGCCGCCGGCGAAGTAGCGGTCGAAGATCGCCGGATCATCGCTGGTCGTTGATGAATATTCGGCGGAGAGTTTCAACACCAAGTCGCGAACCAGCGGGCGGTAGAAGGCGCCACCGAGGCTGAAGCGACCATAGGTCTCATAGCTGCCGAAAGCCTCCGTCACCAGCTCGCCCTGCAGGGTTATCAGTGAGCCCTCGCTCGGAAAGTAGAACGCATTGCGAGTATCGCGGCTCAAACGCAGAATCAGGCGGTTGGCCCACTCGTCGCCCTCTTCATCCTGGATGGTGCGACCGCGGACATAATCCCAGTCATCCGGCACCAGATCGCGATCATCAAGATCATCAACATCGGAAATATCCACATTTTCAATGCGGAAGCCCACGCCCATGCGCCAGGACTCAATGTGTTCCGTGCCGGGAATGCGGAAGGCCAACGGCCAGGACAGCATCATGCCGCCGCCCACATTGCGCTGGTCATATTCATTCTCGAAACGATTGCGCAGGAATAGGTCAGTGCCCAATTCCAAGCGCCGGTCGAAAAGCCAGGGCTCAACGTGCGAGATGGTGATGTTGGACACTTCGGAACCGCCCTGCAAGCGTAGGCGCAGGCGCTGGCCGGCGCCCTTCGGCGGCCACTTGAAGAGCCGCGCAAGATCAAAATTCGACTCAGTAAACTCAACAAAGCCAATGACCGAATCTTCAGTGGAGTAGCCCGCACCCAAGGACATGTGCCCTGTGGACTTTTCGGACAATTCAATGCGCAAATCCTTGAGGTCCGGTTCTTCGGTCGCCACCGGCACAATCTCCACCCGGTCAAAATAGCCGAGGTTATCCAAACGGGCTTTGGAAATGCGGATTTTGCCCATGTCGCCAAATTCATCCGGCTGGATGGCCAACTCGCGGCGGACCACGCGGTCCTGGGTGATCTCGTTGCCGACGATGCTGATGTCGCGAATACGGCTCGGACTGCCTTCAGTGACGCGATAGACAATATCCACCAACTGTTTTTCGCTGTCCTTGGTATGAACGGGATAGAAGCGCAGGTCCATGTAGCCAAGCCGTTCGTATTCGGCCTTCATCATATTGAGGTCAGCCGTTTCCTGATTGGCATCGTGAATCATGCCTGAACGCAGTTTGGTCAATGCCAGCAATTTTTCGGCGGTGAACAGCTGAGCGCCCTCAATGCTGATATTGCCGACGGTGTAGGGCTTGCCTTCTTGCAATTTGAAAACCAGAACCACCCACTTGTTGTCGGCGTCATAACGTTCCTCGACAGCCTCAACGGCGAAGTCCATGTAGCCCTTGCCGCCGTAGAGTTCCTTGAGCCGATCCTTGTCCAAAACCAGCTGTTCTTCGTTGTAGTAGTTGCCGAAACGGATGATGTAGCGCCACCACTGCCGTTTGGTCACCATGACTTCCCGTAGCTCTGCGGGCGTGAACACCGTGTTGCCGATGAACTCCACGCCCTCAAGCTTGCTGCGCTTTTCTTCGCGGATGACGTAGATCACGTCCACGCCGACGCCGCTTTCCGGCTTGCTTTGCAGGGTGGCAATCTCGGTCCCAAAATATCCGGCATCGCGGTACTTGTTGAGGATGGCATTGCGGTCCTTGGCTAATACCGCTTCGTCAATGTGTTGGCCTGGCTCAAGGGTGATGAGCTTGCGCAGTCTGCTGGTCTTGTAGATCTCGTTGCCCTGGATAACGATGTTGCGAACCAGTGGCTTAGGCTTGAGCAGATAGGTGACATGCACCGTATTGTCAGCAAGCGGATCAACCTGCGTGCGCACATCCTCAAAAGCACCGCCCTTCACCAGCGCACGGATGTCATCGCTGAGCACCTGCGGATCAAATTCCTCACCGACTTTGGTTTTGATGGCCGCGTAGACCAATTCCTCCAGAGTGCTTTGCACCAACTCTGCGGTACTGGCCTTGATGCTGATGCTCTTCACCGGCACCGCATGGACCGCCGTTCCGACAAGCGCCAGCATAATCCCGATGCATACCATTCGCTGCAATAACGTCTTTGCTTCCTGCATGCTTCTCTCCCAAAAGGTGTGGATGTTATGAAATAACTAATGAGGTAAAATTATCCAAGCGGTCAAAGCCCAAAATAATGGCGAGTAATGTAAATGACCGAGGTCATTATACAATCAGAGTAGGCCGGCTGTTTCGTCCAGGCCATACATGATATTCATGCACTGAATGGCCTGTCCCGACGCGCCCTTGGTAAGATTGTCAATCGCGCTGCTCACCAGCAGGCGGCCGCTGCGCTCATCAAAGACGCAGCCGATTTCGCACATGTTGGTCATTGTCACGTGCTTGGTATCAGCCAATTCGTTCGCTGCCAGAATCCGCACAAAGGGCTTGCCGTCGTAGGCGGCGTGGAGCGCCGCCAGGGCCTTGTCAGTCGTGCAGCCGCTGCGACCGTGAAACAATATCATGGAATGAATGCCGCGATTCACCGGAATCAGATGCGGAATGAAATTCATCGTGAGCGCCGGCACTCCGGCCGCAACTGCCAGCTCCTGCTCGATTTCCGGCAAATGCCGATGGCCTGTCACCGCGTAGGGACGAATGCTCTCGTTACACTCAGGGAAAATGTAGGGCAGATCAACCTTGCGCCCCGCGCCGGTCACGCCGCTGAGCGAAATCGCCTCAATGCCCGTGCTCTCCACCAGACCCGCCTCCAACAGCGCCGCGCCGGGCAGGATAATGCTGGTGGGATAACAACCCGGGCAGGCAACCAGCTCGGCGCCATGCAGGGCCGAGCCGTAGCGCTCCGGCAAGCCGTACACGGCCTTGCTCAGCAACTCCGGCGCCGGATGCTCACTCTTGTAATACTTCGCGTAAACCGCCGTGTCCCGCAACCGGAAATCCGCACTGATATCAATCACCTTCACGCCATGCGCCAGCAGCGGCACGGCAAACTCGGCCGCCAGGCCATGCGGCAACGCCAGAAAAGCCACATCAATCAATGGGGCAAAACTCGCCACATCCGGCGCGATGAAATGCAAGGGACACTCACGGTAGCGAGGAAAAGCCTTGCCCAGTGGTTGACCGGCGTATTGCCGCGACGTGATGCAGGTCAACTCGACCGACGGATGCTGCAGCAAGAGCCGCAGTAATTCTTCACCGGCGTAGCCCGATGCACCAACAATGCCAACGCGGATTTTCGACATGATTCCGGCCCTCTTTCTTCCTGATCACAACCCTGCCCGGCGCGGCTCTTTTGCAGCCACGCGCCAATAAACTACCGAAGGACTCTGACAATCAATGCCTGATACGTCATCAGCCCCATGAACAAAAAAACCGGAGCCGGCGATACCTGACCGCCGGATCCGGAGCGTGTGAAAACAATAGTCGAAAACAATCAGCGCTTGGAGAACTGGAAGCGCTTGCGGGCTCCGGGACGTCCGGGCTTCTTACGCTCTTTCTCACGGGAATCACGGGTGAGCATGCCGGCAGCTTTGAGTACGGCGCGCAACTCGGGCTTGTGGATCTCCAGCGCACGGGCGATGCCGTGACGAACCGCGCCGGCTTGGCCGGAAACACCACCGCCGTCAAGCGTGATGGTCAAATCAAACTCACTGCCCAAGCCGGTAATCTGATACGGCTGTGTGGCGTAGCCACGGAGAGCCTCAGTCGGAAAATAATCCTCAAACGACCGACGGTTGACGACGATCTTGCCCGTGCCGGGCTTCATATGAATACGGGCACTGGCAGACTTGCGGCGGCCAATGGCATGAATCACATCGTTCTCTGACATGCTGAAATCCTTTGCTCCTGACTCTATGATAAATCCAAATCCATTACTTGACCTTGAACGCCTCGACCTTCTGGGCCTCATGCGGATGCTCAGGCCCAGCATAGACTTTCAGCTTGGAGAACTGCGCACGGCCCAAACGGCCCTTCGGCATCATCCCCCACACCGCGTCGCGAATCAGACGGGTGGGATTCTTGGCGCGGACAACATCAGCCGTCTGGCGCTTCAAACCGCCGATGTAGCCAGAGTAGTCCTGGTAGACCTTCTGCGTGTCTTTCCTGCCGGTCAGGACAACCTTCTCAGCATTGACCACAACAATAAAATCACCACAATCCAAATGGGGGGTGTAGCAGGCTTTGTCCTTGCCGCGCAGAGCGTTGGCAATTTGCACAGCCAAACGGCCCAGGACTTGGTTCTCAGCGTCCACCACATACCACTTGCGCTCAATCTCGTCAACTTTGGGCAAAAATGTCTTCATGATTCCAACTCAGCTATCTATGTGCTCCCGTTTACTTGGTAAAGATGCAAAGAACAAATAATCTAAGAGTCGTTAGCTGTTTTGCAAGTCATTTCAGCCGCATTCACGCCCTTTTTGTAACCGGTCACTCGTTGATAACTCTGTGCCTGCGGTCATTCTGACCGCACTGCCGCCAAAACATCTTCTCCCTGGCATTTGAGCGCTGAAAGCGCGAGCTATGATAGCCCAGGGCAAAGCGACGCC
>JAAZKQ010000373.1 GCA_012799755.1 Lentisphaerota bacterium
AGGACACCGAGACTGGCCGGCGGCAGCAGCCAGAAGCCGCCCGGCAAAGCCGGCATGAAGGACCACAGCATCCGCAAGCGACTCCGCAGAGCGCCGGGAACCGACACGCCGTCCTCAGCATCGAACCTTTTACGCTCAGTCCGCTGCTTGAACGCCAGCATATTCAGCAGCAGGCGCAGCTCGACAATCAGATTATAGGCCAGCCCCCCAAGCATGAAGGCCAGGGCCGACCAGAAACGCCCGCCCGTAAAGCGCGGCGCCCCGCCCGCCGTGTACAACAGCATCACCAGACTGCCGTACAAGAGCAACCGCGACAACTGCATGGTCGCCGGCGCCAACAAATTACCTCGGGCCGCAGCGTCCGTCGCAGCTCGCGAACGTCGCAGCAAGGCCGGTAGAAAGCGCACGCTGCGGTCATCGCTGAGCGACAACAGCAGGTAGTAGCCTTGCGCAACACAACAGGCAATCCCGAGCAGGCTGCTACAGGCGTCAACCCCAAATACCAGCAGATACAGCGGCAAAGGCAGGAGCGTGACCGTGCCTATAGCCGTAAAACTCGGGAGAAAGCGCTGCAACCACCGTCGGCCGGCCCGCTCGCTGTCCACCGCCATGACCTTTATCGCCCGTATGCCCCGCCGATAGCGAAAGATTTCCGGGATGATGTACACGAACAGCAACAGCAGCAGATAAATCAGCAACAACGACCCGAAGCGCAGCGCAATAAAGCCTTCTTCGCCAAACAGCACGCCGTTGTCACGCAGAGGGAACAGTAGAAAAAGATGGAAGCAGGCACCAAGCACCAGCAGCAACATATTGCGCAACAGAGTACTGCGCGCCACCGTCGCCCAGTATCTGGGCGCAGCCCGCCGCACACTCAGCTGTCCGCTCCTTGTCATGTTGCTCATTTGCCCTGTATCGCCAAGTCCTGCGCCCGAGCGTAGCTGTCCCGGAAAAACAAGGCCCAGTCGCGCGTCGTCCGCGTTTGGCTTTCGGCTTCCTGCAAGAGCTGCGAGGCATCCCGCGCCTCATGGTGCTCATAGGGCAACTCGCGGAATGCCGCCATGGCTTCGGGTACCGCCGCCGGGCCGCCGGCAGCCACAATCGCTCGCCAGGCAGCCCTGAGTTCATCCTGGCAGTCAATAACCATGACGCGAATCGTCGTGCGCAGTATGTCGAACAGCGGCCCGGTCCAGGCGCCCTGGTAGGTGAAGGCCCCGGCCAGTTCGTAGGGCGCGGCCTTCGGCGCGCTCATGTGCCGGCGGTGCTCGGCGCCATACATATCCCGCCGCGCCGGCAGACGCTGCAACGAGTATTTCTGCGGACCGCCCGGCGTACCGGGCAGGTAATTCCACAGCCGCTGCCCGTCAACGCTCATGACGTAATCAATGAACATCTTGGCCCGCTCCGCATTGGGCGCCCCGCGAAACAAGCCGATGGGATCAGCCGATACCGATGAACCCACATCCGGCGTGTGATAGACCATGGTCTTGCGCCCGACATGACGCTCCTCCCACTCCGCCTGCCCCCGGCCATAAAAATCAATGCACATGCCGGCGGCGATTTGGCCGCGAGCTGTGTCCATCGGTACTTGGCTGGCGGAAAAGGTCAAATACGCCGCATTGCCGCCGATCTGCTTGATCAGCGACATGGCGTCTTGCCAAGCCAAATCAAGCGCCTGGGGTTGACTGATGGCGCCACTGGCCAACTCACCCGCCAATGCCGCCATGCGATCCTGCATCTCGCGCTGCACCAGCATCTCAAAGCACTTGTTGATTGAGCCGCTCTTGGAGGGGTCCGCCAAGCCAATGTGACCCAGTAAACGCGTATCGGCCAGATCACGCCAGGTCCGCAGCGGCCCGACATCGCCCTGCACATCGTAGCCCAAGGCGCGCAGACGGTCGAGATTCTGGCATATTCCGAAGGACGAAAAACACACGCCGTAGTAACAGTCGTTCTTATCTGCCCAGACTTCCCCGCCCATTCCCCAGGGCAGCAGCGGCTCCGCACCTGCAAACAGCTCCGGCTGCCGCTCGCGCAGCCCGCAAGGCACCAGCGTGCCGATCTGCGCCTGCTTATGCAAATCATACTGGCCGCCGCCAAAAAACAAATCTATGCCAATGCCCACATTCGACGCCAGGAAGGCCGCGCGCGCCTCGTAGCCGGCATCCTCGGGCCGCAAGCGCCGGTTGCCGTAGGCCCGTTCGACTTCATCACTCCAACTCTTGCCCAGCTCATTGATCCAGTAATGCCGGAAGCTTGCCGTGAAGGCGCTGTTCACGTAGCGCACGATCTCGCTCGTACCGCCCGTCGCCCGCCAGTCAATGCTCACCTTGCGGCCAGTCTGCTCTTGGTAGTAACGCCGAAAGCCCTGCTCAAACTCAAAGCGTATCGCCTCGTTGTGCGGCGACACAATCACCAGCTGGTCCGCCGACAGATCAATCTGCTCCGCCGGCTTGCGCAGGCACAGGGGCAAGGCAATGATCAAGAATATGGGCACTATCGCCAGCAAAGACCGTTTCCACATCATCATGCTCACTTTTGCTAAAAAACGTCACTTACATCACGACCAGCCCGTCAGCCGCCGACAAGCTGCGCCAGATGAACGATCAGCAGCGCCGGCAGCTGGGCGAGTAACTCCACACAGGCCATGAGGATATACAGCAGCTTGTTCAGGGGCGTAAACCATAGCAGGACAATGGCAATCAGGCTCCAGGTGCTCTTCTGCTGCGTCGTCAGCCGATTCATTGGCGGCACAAAGAGCGCGAATATCTCCCATCCGTCCAACATCGGTATGGGCAACATATTGAAGGCCGCCAGCAGCGCGTTGGCCTGCACGCCTATCTCCAGGTACAACGCTAAGGCCTCCAGCGCGTCAGGCGCCAGATGACGCCCAAATAAGAACATCACCATCAGAGACAAAAACGCAAACAACACCGCCAAAACAAAGTTCGCCGCCGGACCCGACAGCGCTACCAGCGCCGCACTCCAGCGCCGCCGAAAATGCCGCGGATCAACCGGCACCGCCCCCCAGGCAATGCCGAATACTGCCAGCGCAATCAGCGACGAATGCCCCATCACCCGCCGAGGGTCCAGGCTCATGAAGCCCGTCATTGCCGCCGTCGGATCGCCCTGTGCCCGCGCTACCCAGGCATGACAAAACTCATGCACGCATATCGAAAAGGCGACCACCAGCACCCAGGAAAAATAGTAGCCGGGAGCCGTCCATAAATACTCTATAAACAGCCGATCCATAGGCAAAATCTCCCTTCACCACACGACTCCCCCAACAAAAATCTGCGTTATCTGTGACATCTGCGGATAAAAAACTGGGGGAGCTGTCTTTTTGCTCAGGCGGATCGGGCGGATCAGGCGGATCAGGCGGATCAGCAGACGGATCGGGCGGATCAGGCGGATCGGGCGGATCAGGCGGAT